>NZ_JBFUFQ010000061.1:0-29077 GCF_056403355.1 Rhizobacter sp. P2_H3
CCAATAGGGACGGGGCGCCGGAGCTGGCTGGTTTCATGGCCCGCGTGCGCCAGCACGCTTCGTGCACTGACTGTCGCCCACTGTTTGACCACAACGAACGAAGTGAGTGGAGGGAGTTTGGGCGACGGGCCATGAAACCAGTCAGCGCAGGGGAGTCATTGCCYCCCAAGGGGCAATGACCGCACCGGCCGGCGAGCCACAGCCTCCCCACCCGCGTCTTTGCCTGCGCCTCAATTCCAACGACCCCCGCGGCCAATCTGGTTCAGGCGCTGATCGAGCTTGGCAACGGCCTCTTCGGGCTTCGCGCTGCGAGAGAGCACCTCGTGCGCCGCGTTCCAGAACTCGTTGCTGACCTGGTTGTAGCGCGAGGCCGTCACGGTGGCAGGCCGCGGCACCGCGCTCGCGAACGTGCCGGCCAGCTGGCTCATGAACGGGTTCGCGGCGACCACGTCCTTGTCCTGGTAGAGCGTCGAGACCGTCGGGTTGAACGAGCCCTTCAGTGCCCGCTCCTTCTGCACTTCGGCACTGGTCATGTACATCACCAGGTCGGCCGCGAGGGCCGCGTTCTTCGAGTACTTCGACACCGCGAGCTGCTGCCCGCCCAGCGCCGCCGCGTTCGAGCCCGCATCGCCGCCCTTCGGCAACACCGCCACGCCCACCTTGTTCTTGATCGGGCTGTCGTCGCGCTGCGCCAGCGACCAGGCGTACGGCCAGTTGCGCATGAAGACCGCGTTGCCGGCCTGGAACACGCCGCGCGATTCCTCCTCGGCATAGTTCAGCACGGCCGTCGGCGAGATCGTGCCGACCCACGAGGCCGCCATCGCCAGCGCCTTCGAGGTCGCCGGGTTCTTCACCGACACCTTGCCCGCCGCGTCGACGATGGTGCCGCCGCCGTAGCTCGACACCCACTCCAGCGCATTGCAGGTCAGCCCCTCATAGGCCCGGCCCTGCCACACGTAGCCCCACATCTTGTCGTTGCCCGCGGCACGCTCGGCCGACTGGATCTTCTGCGCGGTGTCGGTCAGCTGCTCCCACGTGACCGGCACCTTCAGGCCGTGCTTCTCGAGCAGGTCCTTGCGGTAGTACAGCAGCCCCGCATCGATGAACCACGGCATCGCGACCAGCTTGCCCTGCACGCTGCCGTTCGTCACCATCGACGGGAAGTGCGTCTTCTCGACACCCTTGCTGTACGGCTTCAGGTCCAGGAAGTGCGAGCCGAGGATGCCCGGCCACACCACGTCGACCTGGAACACGTCGATCTTGTCCGACTGCGAACCCAGCACCTGCTGGTACAGCGCCAGCCGCTCGCTGGCATCGTTCGGCGTGGACACCACCTCGACGGCGTTGCCCGACTTCTTCGCCCAGGCCTCGGCCGCGCTCTTGCACAGCTCGAGCTCCTGGCCGACCGCCCCGCACGAGATCTTCAGCGTCGCAGCTTGCGCGGTCGCCGTCGCGATCAACGAAAAGCCGGCCGCAGCCAGCGCCAGGATCAGGCGTCTTTGCATCATCGTATGTCTCCATCCGTTGTGGTCCGGGCCGGATCGAGTCCGGCTCCTGGTGCGGCATTACAGCGGCCACCCGCCCGGCCAGGATGTCGACTGTGAGCGACACCCCTGCCGGTTTTGTCATCTTTGAAACATGGCTACAGTGCGCGCATGAAGTTGCACGACGCCTTCGGTCCCGACGACCTGTCGGTGATGATCTCCGAGCTGCTGGTGGCCACCGCCGACGGCACCGACCCCGGCATCGACCAGTCCGTCACCGAGGTGCTGCGTACGCTGCGCGACCGCCTGAAGATGGACGTGGTGTTCGTCTCCGAATTCGTCGACGGCCAGCGCGTGTTCCGCTTCGTCGACGGCGACAACCCGCCGATGGGCCCCGGCGACGGCAACCCGATCGAGGAGAGCTGGTGCAAGCAGGTGGTCGACGGACGCATGCCGGAGCTGGTGCCCGATGCGGCCGCCATCGCGAAGGACATCGGGCTGCCGCGCACCGACATCACCGTCGGCGCCCACCTCAGCACGCCGATCGTCATGCCCGACGGCAGCGTCTACGGCACGCTGTGCTGCTACAGCGCCGCCCCGAACCCCGCCCTGCGCAAGCGCGACCTCGACAACCTGCGCAACTGCGCCATCCTCGTCGCCCGCAAGCTCACCGCGGCCAGGAAGGCGAACCAACGGGGCGCCGAGGTCGACTGGTCGCTGGAGCCGATCAGCGAAGAGCGCTGGAAGCTGAAGTGAGTCCGGGGTTCCGCGTACGGCAGCAATCCACGCATCCCCCGAACGAAGGTGTCACGCCGTGCGCACGGCCGGCCGCCACTGGCTACCATGGCTCCCACGCGTTCGCCCGTGCGGATGCATGAACGCTTGAGGCCACCCCGTGTTTGAAACCATCCTCGCCGGCACCGTGCTCCTGGTCTGCGCCATCCTGCTGGTGCGCCTGACGCTCAGCGTGCGCCGACGAATGCAGTTCGATTTCATGATGCAGCGCTGGTGGGCCACGCTGGCCGGCACCTGGCTGCGGCTGTGGCGCTGGCCGGCCGCGCGCCGTGAGGCGAACCGTGAGGCGCGCGACGCGATCGAGCGCGCCCGCGACGGCGGCGAGTGGGACGGCAACGTGTACCGACCGAAATCCTTCCGCAAGCCCCGCAAACCGCACTGATGTTCATGACCGACACCATTTCCGACACCCCGTCAGCCCCCCCTCCCCGCATCGCCCTGATCGCCCACGACCACAAGAAGGACACGATGGTCGAGCTGGCCCGCGAGTACCTGGGCTTCCTGCAAGGCTGCACGCTGGTCGCGACCGGCACCACCGGCGGCCGCCTGCACGACCAGCTCGGGCTGACCGTGCAGCGCATGCTCAGCGGCCCGCTCGGCGGCGACCTGCAGATCGGCGCGAAGCTCGCGCAGGGCGAGATCGACCTGGTGGTGTTCCTGCGCGACCCGATGACGCCGCAGCCCCACGAACCCGACATCAATGCGCTGGTGCGGGCCTGCGACGTGCACGACGTGCCCTGCGCCACCAACCTGTCGACGGCACGCCTGGTGCTGGCCCGCTTGTCGGAAAGGCGCTGATCCTGCCGGGCACGTCGATTGCCCCCTTCCTGACGGGCCCGTGCCCGCAGGAGTGTTTCGATGAACCAGCTCTCAGAGCGCCCCGACGCCCGACGCCGCCGTGTCGAAGGCCCGTCGCGGGATCCGCGTGACCACGCCGGCCTGGAACGCCCGGCCGCCCATCCGAAAGGGACTGAACCCTCTCAGGCCGCCCGGACCAGCCGCACCCGCGTGATCTCGGACGGCGCCCCCAGCCGCTTCGGCGGCCCCCAGTAACCCGTTCCCCGGCTCACGTAGACCCACAGCGCGCCCAGCCGGTGCAGCCCGGCCACGAACGGCTGCTGCAGCGGCACGAACAGGTTCCACGGCAGGAACTGCCCGCCGTGCGTGTGGCCTGACAACTGCAGGTCGAAGCCCGCCTCGGCCGCCGCCGGCGCGCTGCGCGGCTGGTGCGCCAGCAGCACCTTCGCATGCGCTTCGTCCGACGCGCCGTGCATCGCCCGTGCCGGATCGCTGCGCTGCCGCTCGTCGAAGTGGTGCGCGCCGAAATCGGTCACGCCCGCCAGCAGCAGCCGCCCCGCGCCATGCTTCAGCAGCAGGTGCTCGTTCATCAGCACCGTGATGCCGAGCCGCCGCAGCTCGGCCACCCAGGCCGGCGCACCGGAGTAGTACTCGTGGTTGCCGGTGACCGCGAACACGCCGTGCCGCGCCTGCAGCCGCCCGAGCGGCGCGGTGTGCTCGGAGAGTTCCGGCACCCGCCCGTCGACCAGGTCGCCGGTCAGCGCCATCACGTCGGCGTCCAGCGCATTGGCCGCATCGACCACGCGGTCGACGAAATCCTTGCGGATCGTCGGGCCGACGTGCAGGTCGCTGATCTGCACCAGCGTAAAGCCTTCGAGCGCCGGCGGCAGGCCGGCAATCGGCACGTCGACGCGCCGCACGCCGGGCCGGCGCCGCGCGTTCAGCAGGCCCAGCAGGCTGGCGAGCAGTGCCAGCGCCGGCACCGCGAGCGCCGACACCTGCAGCACCGCCAGCGGGATTGGCCCGCCGCCCGCCGCCAGGTTCCACCCGCCCCACGCCAGCAGCGCCACGTCGCGCCCAAGTGTCAGCACCAGCAGCGTCGAGAAGAACCCCATCGCGATCAGCCCGGCCCAGGCCAGCAGCCCGGTCGCCGCGCGCCGCCCGAGGATCGGGCTCGCGGCCGACAGCACCAGCAGGAACAGTCCGATCAGCAGGCCCGCCCCCACGGCGCCCCACGGACCGGGCAGCACGCCCAGCAGACGGACGCCGATCCAGGCATGGAAGGCAGCCAGCAAGGCCACCGGAAACAAGCGAAATGACATGGCAGGACCTGTCGTGAGCGGGGCAAGCCCCACAGATGGGGCTGGCTTGCGCCATCTCAACACAACCCCTGTCCCCGAAATCCAGGAAAACCCGGGCCGTTCGATGCAAGAAAGTACAGCTCTTGGCAGGGTCCGTACCAAATCGTTCAAAGGCATACGTCTATCGTTGCGGCTGCGGACGTGGCCCACCACGTCGCATCAGTTCGACAACGATGGAGACACAGATGACAAACAAGACTGCAATGGTTCTGGCCTTTGGCGCGCTGGGCGTCGTGGCGGCCACGTCTTCGCATGCCACCGACCTCGTGATCGCGACCGTCAACAACGGCCACATGATCGAGATGCAGAAGCACACCAAGGACTTCGAGAAGGCCAATCCCGGCATCACGCTGAAGTGGGTCACGCTCGAGGAAGGCGTGCTGCGCCAGCGCGTCACCACCGACATCGCCACCAAGGGCGGCCAGTTCGACGTGATGACGATCGGCCTGTACGAGGCCCCGATCTGGAGCAAGAAGGGCTGGCTGAAGGAGATCAAGACCGACGCCGCCTACGACGTCGACGACCTGCTGCCGGCGATCCGCAGCGGCCTGTCGCTGGACGGCAAGCTGTACGCCGCGCCGTTCTACGGCGAGAGCTCGATGACCATGTACCGCGACGACCTCGTCAAGGCCAAGGGCCTGACGATGCCGGCCAATCCGACCTGGACGCAGATGGCCGACATCGTCTCGAAGATCCACGACCCGGCCAAGGGCGTGTACGGCCTGTGCCTGCGCGGCAAGCCGGGCTGGGGCGACAACATGGCCTTCCTGACGACGATGGTCAACACCTACGGCGGCCAGTGGTTCGACATGAGCTGGAAGCCGCAGATCGACACCAAGCCGTGGAAGGACGCGATCGGCCAGTACGTCGACCTGATGAAGAAGTACGGCCCGCCCGGCGCGTCGGCCAACAGCTTCAACGAGAACCTCGCGCTCTTCAACGAAGGCAAGTGCGGCGTGTGGATCGACGCGACGATCGCCGCCTCGTTCATCAGCGACCCGAAGCAGTCGAAGGTGGCCGACAAGGTCGCCTTCACGCAGGCGCCGCAGGCCGTCACGCCGAAGGGCGCGAACTGGCTGTGGTCGTGGAACCTCGCGATCCCCGCCTCGTCGCAGAAGGCCGACGCCGCGCAGAAGTTCATCACCTGGGCCACGTCGAAGGACTACATCAACCTGATCGCGCAGAGCTCGGGCTGGCACACCGTGCCGACCGGCACGCGCAAGTCGACCTACGCGAACCCCGAGTTCCAGAAGGTCGCGAAGTTCGCGGTCGAGGAGCAGAAGGCGATCAACAGCGCCAACCCGAACGACAGCACGCTGCCGAAGTCGCCGTACGTGGGCGTGCAGTACGCGGCGATCCCGGAGTTCCAGGCGATCGGCATCGCGGTGGGCCAGCAGATGAGCGCAGCCTTGTCGGGCAAGGTCACCGTCGACCAGGCCTTGAAGACCTCGCAGACCGCTGCCGAGCGTGAAATGACCAAGGGCGGCTACCTGAAAAAGTAGGCTTTCCTCCTAGCCCTTTCTGCCTCCGTGCTGGCGTGTGCCGGCCGGGGGTCAGTGCCTGACGGAGGTTCACGCCATGACCCGATTCCTGCCCCGCGCGCTGATGGCGCCGGCGGTCACCACGCTGTTCCTGTGGATGATCGTCCCGCTGGTGATGACCATCTGGTTCTCGCTGGTGCACTACAACCTGATGCAGCCCGGCGACAAGACCTTCGTCGGCATCGAGAACTTCCACTACTTCATCACCGACCCGGACTTCTGGCCGGCGGTGCTGCAGACGCTGGAACTGCTCGGCGCGGTGATCGTGATCACCGTCGTGCTGGGCGTGGGCCTGGCCCTGCTCGTCAACGAGCCCTTCCCCGGCCAGGGCATCGTGCGCGTGCTGCTGATCTCGCCGTTCTTCGTGATGCCCACGGTCAATGCGCTGCTGTGGAAGCACATGATGATGAACCCGATCTACGGGGTGCTCGCGCACGTGTGGCACTTCTTCGGCGCGACGCCGATCGACTGGATGACCGACCTGCCGCTCGCCTCGGTGATCCTGATGCTGTCGTGGCAGTGGCTGCCGTTCGCCTGCCTGATCTTCATCACCTCGCTGCAGTCGCTCGACCGCGAGCAGATGGAGGCGGCCCGCATGGACGGCGCCAACGCGCTGCACCAGTTCTGGTACCTGACGCTGCCGCACCTGGGCCGCTCGATCGCGGTCGTCGTGATGATCGAGATGATCTTCCTGATGAGCGTGTTCGCCGAGATCTTCACCACCACCGGCGGCGGCCCCGGCAACGAGAGCACCAACCTCGCGTTCCTGATCTTCAAGCAGGCGCTGATGAACTTCGATGTCGGCGTGGCCTCGGCCGGCGCGCTGTTCGCGGTGGTGCTGGCCAACATCGCCGCGGTGTTCCTGATCCGCATGGTTGGCAAAAACCTCGACTGACGCCTGGACTGACGCCATGAGCACCACCTACCCGAACGGTTTCCCGTACGTCCGCACCTTCTTCGCGTGGGCGATCGCGCTGCTGCTGTTCTTCCCGCTGCTGTGGCTCGGCCTCACCGCCTTCAAGACCGAGATGCAGGCGATCGCGGTGCCGCCGCAACTGATCTTCACGCCCACGCTGTCGAGTTTCGCCGAGGTGCAGGAGCGCAGCGACTACCTGCTGTACGCGAAGAACTCGCTGATCACCAGCCTGGTGTCGACGATCCTCGGCCTGATGATCGCCGCGCCGGCCGCCTATTCGATGGCCTTCTTCCGCACGAAGCGCACGCGCGACATCCTGATGTGGATGCTGTCGACCAAGATGATGCCGGCGGTCGGCGCGCTGGTGCCGGTGTACGTGATGGCGCAGACCACCGGCATGCTCGATTCGCTGACGGCGCTGATCATCGTGTTCACGCTGTCCAACCTGCCGATCATGGTGTGGATGCTCTACAGCGCCTTCAAGGAGGTGCCGAACGACATCCTCGAGGCGGTGCGGCTCGACGGCGCGACCGTGTGGGACGAGTTCCGCCACGTGATCCTGCCGCTGACGATGGGCGGCATCGCGTCGACCGGGCTGCTGTGCCTGGTGCTCGCGTGGAACGAGGCCTTCTGGTCGCTGAACCTGACCTCGGCCCACGCCGGCACGCTGGCCGCGCTGATCGCGTCGTACTCCAGCCCCGAGGGCCTGTTCTGGGCCAAGTTGTCGGCCGCATCGCTGCTGGCCATCGCTCCCATCATCGTGTTCGGCTGGTTCAGCCAGAAGCAACTCGTCCAAGGCCTGACCTTCGGCGCCGTCAAGTAAGGAGACCCCATGTCATTCCTCGAACTCAAGGGCATCGTCAAGGAATTCGGGCCGGTGCGCACCATCAAGGGCATCGACCTGCAGATCGAGAAGGGCGAGTTCATCGTCTTCGTCGGCCCGTCGGGCTGCGGCAAGTCGACGCTGCTGCGGCTGATCGCCGGGCTCGAGGCCACCACGCAGGGCTCGCTGCAGCTGGACGGCCGCGACATCACGCACGTGCCGTCCGCCAAGCGCGACCTCGCGATGGTGTTCCAGTCGTACGCGCTGTACCCGCACATGACGGTGTTCGACAACATGTCGTTCGCGCTGAAGCTCGCGAAGGTCGACGTGGCGACGCGCCAGCAGAAGGTCGAGCGCGCCGCGAAGATCCTGAACCTCACGCAGTACCTGCAGCGCACGCCGAAGGAGCTGTCGGGCGGGCAGCGCCAGCGCGTCGCGATCGGCCGCGCCATCGTGCGCGCGCCCAAGGTCTTCCTGTTCGACGAGCCGCTGTCCAACCTCGACGCGGCGCTGCGTGGCCAGACGCGTGTCGAGATCGCGAGCCTGCACCGCGACCTCGGCGCGACCACCATCTACGTGACGCACGACCAGGTCGAGGCGATGACGCTGGCCGACCGCGTGGTGGTGCTGCGCGACGGGCTGATCGAGCAGGTCGGCACGCCGCTGGAGCTGTACGACCACCCGGCCAACCAGTTCGTCGCACAGTTCATCGGCACGCCGCAGATGAACGTCGTCAAGACGGCTGCCGTGCCCGAACTGACGCGCCTGGCCGGCACACGGTTGCCCACCGACGGCGCGGTGGGCGTGCGGCCCGAGTACGTGCGCGTCGGTGCCGCCGGAACCGGCCTCGCAGCCCGCGTGGAGCTGATCGAATCGCTCGGCTCCGACACGCTGATCCACACCCGCATCGGCGACACCAGCGAAGGCGTCCCCCTCGTCTCGCGGCAGAGCGAGCGCACCACCCTCAAGCCGGGCGACAGCGTCGGCATCAGCTTCGACGCCAGCGCCCTCCACCTCTTCGACGCCCAGGGGCGAACGCTGCGCCCGCTGCAGCAGGCCGCCTAGCGATGCGAGCTTTCCCATGACGACCACTCCCCTGACCATCCTCCACCTCGGCCTCGGCTCGTTCCACCGCGCGCACCAGGCCGTCTACCTGCAGAACCTGATCCATCAGGGCGACACCACCTGGCAGATCGCCGGCGGCAACCTGCGCCCCGACATGGCCGACACCATCGCGGCGCTGCAGAAGCAGGGCGGTGCCTACACGCTGGAGACGGTGACGCCGGCCGGCGAGCGCTTCTACGAGCGCATCACCGCGATCCGGAAGATCGTGCCGTACACGCCCGACCTGGCCGGGCTGATCGCGATCGGCGCCGATGCCGCCACGCGCATCATCTCGTTCACCGTCACCGAGGCCGGCTACTACCTCGACGACCAGAACCGGCTCGACGACAGCTTCGCCGACCTGGCCAGCGACCTGGCGGGCAAGACCCGCAGCACGATCTACGGCGCGATGGCCGCGATCCTCGACGCGCGCCGCACGCGCAACGCCGGCCCGGTGACGCTGCTGAACTGCGACAACCTGCGCGGCAACGGCGAGCGCTTCCGCGCCGGCTTCCTCGATTTCCTCGCGCGCCGCCAGCAGGCCGCGCTGCACGCCTGGGTCGAGCAGAACACCAGCTCGCCGAACGACATGGTCGACCGCATCACGCCGCGCCCGCTGCCCGACATCGCGGGGCGCGTGAAGGCCGCGACCGGCGTCGACGACGGCGCGCCGGTGATGGGCGAGCGCTTCATCCAGTGGGTCATCGAGGACCACTTCATCAACGGCCGCCCGGCCTGGGAGAAGGCCGGCGCCGAGATGGTGGCCTCGGTGCTGCCGTACGAGGAGGCGAAGATCCGCATCCTGAACGCGAGCCACAGCTGCTTCGCCTGGGCCGGCACCCTGCTCGGCTACCAGTACATCCACGAGGACGTGGCGCACCCGGCGATCCGCCAGATGGCGTTCGACTACGTGACGAACGACGTGATCCCGTCGCTGGAGGCGTCGCAGAAACCGTATCCGCTCGACCTCGCCGCGTACCGCGACGTCGTGATCGACCGCTTCAGCAACCCGTACCTGCAGGACACCAACCAGCGCGTCGCGATGGACGGCTACGCGAAGATCGCCGGTTTCCTGTGGCCGACCTTCCGCGAGTGCCTGGCCCGTGGTGCGTCGATCGCGTCGGTCGCGAAGCTGCCGGCGCTGTTCTTCGAGTTCCTCGGCCGCTGGCACCGCGGCGAGCTGAGCTACACGTACCACGACCAGGGCATGGACGTGGCGGCGGCGCATGCGATCTTCGAGAGCGCCGATCCGCTGGCCGCGTTCAGCCGCGATCCGGTGCTGTGGGGGCCGCTCGCCGGCGATGCGCGGCTGGTGGCCGCGCTGCAGCGGGCGCATGCTGAGGTCAAACAGTTCCTGAAGGAGAACGGCCATGGCTGACTACCCCGCGACGCAACGCCTCGCGGATTGCCACGCGCTGCTGACCGGTGCCGGCGGCGGCATCGGCCTGGCGGTGACGCGGGCCTTCCTGCGCGAAGGCGCGCGCTGCACCGCGGTCGACCTGCCCGCCACGCCGGCGCCCGAGCTGCAGGCGCTGGTCGACCAGCACCCGGGCCGCGTCCAGTACCTGAGCGGCAACGTCGCGCGCAGCGACGACATCGCCCGCTTCGTGGCCGGCGCCGAAGAACGCCTCGGGCCGCTGACAACGCTGTTCAACAACGCCGCGGTGTTCGACCTGGCGCCGCTGCTCGATTCGGACGAGGCGATGTACCAGCGCCTCTTCGACGTCAACGTGAAGGGCATGTTCTTCACGATGCAGGCGGTGCTGCGCCGCATGGTCGCGGGCGGCGTGCGCGGCAGCATCATCAACCTCGCGTCGCAGGCCGGGCGCCGCGGCGAGGCGCTGGTGTCGCACTACTGCGCCAGCAAGGCGGCGGTGATCAGCTACACGCAGTCGGCGGCGCTCGCGATGGCGCCGCACGGCATCCGCGTCAACGGCATCGCGCCGGGCGTGGTCGACACGCCGATGTGGGGGCAGGTCGACGCCCTCTTCGCGCGCCACGAGCACCTGCAGCCGGGCGAGAAGAAGATCGCGGTCGGCAAGGCGGTGCCGCTGGGCCGCATGGGCGTGCCGGACGACATCGCCGGCGCCGCGGTCTTCCTGGCCAGTGGAGAATCGGCGTACATCACCGCGCAGACGCTGAACGTCGACGGTGGCAACGTGATGAGTTGATGACTTTCTTGAAGCCGCGATGAACACCCACCGGACCCGCAGCCCCGAACTCGAGCACGACTTCGTGCGCGACACCAAGCTCGGCTACGAGCCGGAGGGCACCTACGGCTACGTGCGCTGCCTGGAGCATGGCGTGCCGAACCCGCTGGTGCGCTGGCACTACCACGAGGAATACGAGCTGCACCTGATCATCGAGACGCGCGGCAAGGTGTTCGTCGGTGACTACATCGGGCATTTCGAGCCGGGGCACCTGGTGCTGACCGGGCCGCGGCTGCCGCACAACTGGATCTCCACCGACATCCCGGCCGAGGGCGTGCCGCTGCGTGACGTGGTGCTGCAGTTCTCCGACGAGCCGCTGCGCCGCGCGACCGACCTGATCCCCGACCTGCGCGACGTGCTGCCGCTGCTGGAGCGGGCGCGCCACGGCATCGAGTTCTTCGGCATGAGCGACCGGGCGCGCGAGCGGCTGGTGCGCATCCGCAGCCTGCACGGGCTGAAGCGTTTCACCGAGTTCCTGGAGTTCCTCGGCGAGCTGTCGGACTGCAGCGACTACCGGCTGCTGTCGAGCATGCCGCTGCAGAGCTTCGACGACGACACCTCGCTCGCGCAGATCAGCACCATCGTCGACTACATCACCGAGAACAGCGCGAGCCAGTTCTCGATGGGCGAGCTGAGCCGGCGCGTGGGCATGAGCGAGAGCCAGTTCTCGCGCTACTTCCGGCGCGCCACCGGCAACACCTTCACCGATTTCGTGAACCGGCTGCGCGTGACGCGGGCCTGCCAGCTGCTGATGGAGACCGACCGCTACATCACGAACGTCTGCTACGACGCGGGGTTCAACAACGTCGCGAACTTCAACCGGCGCTTCCTGGAGATCAAGGGGATGACGCCGAAGGAGTTCCGCAAGCAGGGCGAGGCGCGGTTCGGCGGGGGCTCGGGTAAATCCCCATCCCAGTAGCCAATCCCCCCCGGTGCACACTGCCGGGATGCCTGCCCCCGCCCGCCCGCGCATCCTCGTCGTCGACGACGACCCTGACCTGCGCGCCTCGCTCGACGACGCGCTGACGCAGTCCGGTTTCGACGTCAGCACCGCAGGCGACGGCATCGGCATGCACGCGGCACTGGCCGAGGCACCGCACGCGCTGGTGCTGCTCGACCTGCGCCTGAAGGACGAGCACGGGCTGGCGCTCGCGCGCAGCCTGCGCGAGCGGCACCCTGCGTTGCCGATCATCATGATCAGCGGCAGCAGCGACGAGATGGACCGCGTGCTGCTGCTCGAGCTCGCGGCCGACGACTTCCTCGTCAAGCCGTTCAGCCCGCGCGAACTGCTGGCCCATGTGCGTGCGGTGCTGCGCCGCACGCAACCCGCCGCGGCCGCAGCGGCCCCCACCGAACCCGCGGCCCAGCTGCATTTCGGCGACTGGACGCTCGACCTGCGCGAGCGCGAGCTGCGCGCCGCCGATGGCAGCGCCTGCGCGCTGACGCCGGCCGAGTTCCGGCTGCTCGAGGCTTTCGTCAGCCAGCCGGGCAAGGTGTGGACGCGCGACCAGCTGCTGGAGCACACGCGCAGCCTGGAGACCGAGGTGTTCGACCGCAGTGTCGACGTGCTGATCCTGCGCGTGCGCCGCAAGATCGAGCCGAACCCGAAGCACCCGCGCTACATCTGCACCGAGCGCGGGCTGGGTTACGTCTTCGCTGCGCCTGTGACCCACGGGCATGAGCGCACCACCTGAAGCGACACCCAGCGTCGGACCCCGCGCCCAGCGGGTCCGCACCCGGCTGATGGCCGCCTTCGTGATCCTGCTGGTCGCCGCGATCGCGCTGGCCATCGTCGGCTGGCTCGGCATGCAGCGCACGCAGCGCGAGCTCTCGGCCTACGAAGACGAGGTGCTGCCGCAGATCGCGCAGGCGCTCGAACTCGCCGAGCGCACGACGCGCCTGGCCGCCACCGCGCCCGACCTGGCCGAGTCGCGCACGCCCGAGAGCCTGGACGCCAGCGCGACGATCGCGCGCGGGCTGATCAGCGAGATCCGCCAGCGCTCCGGCGAGATCGACGGCCAGGGCCCGCTGAAGGCCCGCATCGGCCCGCTGATCGACCGCGGCGACATCAACCTGCTGCGGCTGGCCGAGCTGACGCAGCTGCGCCAGCAGGTGCGCCAGCGGCTGCAGACGCAGATGGAGCGGCTGGAAGACATCGGCAGCCGGCTGCACGCCCGCGGCACGCCGCCGCGCCACGGCGACCCGGTGCTGACGCAGGTGTGGTCCAGCCTGGTGCTGGGTGCGAGCGTCGACACGCCGGCCACGCTCGGGCGGCTGCAGGCCGATGTCGAGGCGCTGCTGATCGCCGCCGACCGGCGGGCCGCCTACGCCGGCCTCGGCGACGTGTTCCGCGCGACGCTGCGCGAGCTGTCGATCGGCCCGGCCGGCATCCTGCGGTTGCGCAGCGAGCAGATCAACCTCGACAGCCGCAGCGGCTCGCTGGTGCTGCTGACGCGCACCAACGCC
This sequence comes from Rhizobacter sp. P2_H3, assembly GCF_056403355.1. Lineage (NCBI taxonomy): Bacteria > Pseudomonadati > Pseudomonadota > Betaproteobacteria > Burkholderiales > Sphaerotilaceae > Rhizobacter > Rhizobacter sp. P2_H3. The sequence continues at coordinate 13,499 of NZ_JBFUFQ010000061.1, forward strand.
GACGAGCTCAGCGCGCAGGTCTCGCGCCACGTCGACACGCTGCGCGAGACCGCGCAGACGCGCAGCGAACTCGTCTCGCGCGCGATCGCCTCCGGCAAGACCGGCCTGCTGCTGCTGACGCTGGTGTGCGGCGTGATCGCGCTCGGCGCGACCGCCTACGTGCACCGGCTGGTCGGCGGCGTCGAGCGGATCACCGCGGTGATGTCGCGGCTCGCGCGCGGCGACACCTCGGTGGCGACGCCGGCAACCGCGCGCCGCGACGAGCTGGGCGCGCTCGCCCGCACCTTCGAGGTGTTCCGCGACAACCTGCTGGCCAAGCAGCAGCTGGTGGCCGACCTGCGCCAGCAGGGCGAGCTGCGCGCCGCGGTGCACAGCAGCATGAACGACGGCCTCGCGGTGTTCGACCGCGACGGCCGGCTGCGCCTGTGGAACGAACCGCTCGAACGCATGCTCGCGGTGCACGGCGTGCGGCCGGCCCCGGGCCAGCCGCCACGGCAGCTGATGGCGCAACTGGCCGGCGGCATCGCATGGAGCGCGCCGGGGCTCACCGAGCGGCAGGCGCTGGCCGCCGGCGCGCTGCCACCGTTCACCGCGCATGCGCATGTCGAGCTGTACCTGCCGGACAACCGCGTCTATGACGTGCGCAGCCGGGCGATGCCCGATGGCGGTGTCGTGAGCCTCGTCACCGACCTGACCGAGCGCCGTGCGATCGAGGTGCAGCTGCAGCATGCGCTGCGGCTGGAGATGCTGGGCCAGCTGACCGGCGGCGTCGCGCACGACTTCAACAACCACCTGGGCACGATCGTCGGCACGCTGGGCTTGCTGGAGGCGCAGACGGGGCTCGATGCCGTCGGCCGTGCGCAGCTGGAGCGCGCCGGCCGGGCCGCCGAGCGCGCAAGCGCGTTGACGCGGCGCCTGCTAGCGTTCGCGCGGCGCCAGCCGCTGCAGGCCGAGCCGGTCGCGGTGGACGCGATGGTCGAGGAGATGATCGACCTGATTGACTACAGCGCCGGCGACGCGGTGCAGGTGGCGCTGGCACTGCGGGCCGGCGACGCCTGCGTGCACGTCGACCGCGGGCAGCTGGAGAACGCGCTGCTGAACCTGGTGATCAACAGCGCGGCCGCGATGCCCGGCGGCGGGCGGCTGGAGATCGCAACGCGGGTGGAGGGCGGCGAGTTCGAGCTGCGCGTCAGCGACACCGGCAGCGGCATTCCCGAGGCGCTGCGCGAGAAGGTGTTCGAACCGTTCTTCACGACCAAGGCAGACGGCGAAGGCAGCGGGCTCGGGCTGTCGATCGTCTATGGCTTCGTGAAGCAGTCGGGCGGGCGCATCGCGCTCGCGAGCCGGGTCGGCGAGGGCACGAGCGTCAGCTTGCGCTTTGCGCTCGAGGCTGCGGCGCGCGAGCGGCAAGCGCCGTCAGGGCCCGGCCTGTCGGCCACGGTGCCGGTGTCCTCGGTGCTGCTGGTGGACGACGACGAAGCGGTGCGCAGCACGGTGTCGGAAATGCTCTCGTCCGCGGGCTGCCGAGTGCAGGCGGTCGCCAGCGCGGAAGAGGCCCTGCGCCGGCTGGAGGACGGCGCCGCGCCGCAACTGCTGCTGTCGGACCTGCGCCTGGGCGATGGCATGGGCGGCGTGCAGCTGGCCCGCACCGTCGCGACGCGCTGGCCGCAGCTGCGCGTGGCGCTGATGTCGGGCATGCCGCTGGAGGCGTTCAGCGGCCAGGCCGACTGGGGGGCGGGCTGGCCGTTCCTGCAGAAGCCGTTCGACGCTGCCACGCTCAGGGCCTGCCTGAGCGCATAGCGCCGTTCAACGCAGGCGTTCCACCGCGGCGGAAGCACCGGTGCGCCCAGCGGAGGTTGCCTTCACCCGCGGAGCCAGCGCCTGCGGCACCGGGATGACGAGCAGTGCGTTCTCGCCCGCCACAAACACCGTCCTGCCATCGGGCGAGATGTTCATCCTCGGCTCCGACAAGCAGTTGAGCACCACCAGGCACGCGAAATCGCTCAACGGGACGCTGCCCAGCACCGGAAGCGCCGGCAGGCTGGTCTGCGTGGAGGGCGCTCCGCCGGCGTCGAAGACAGTGAGGTACGGCGTGCGAGTGTCACCGGTTCCGTTGATCGGAAACACGTAGCGGTAGACGCGCCCGCCATCCGGCGACAGCACCGTCGATTGCTCCACCCATTTGGGCAACGGGTCGCTCGCCCGCCCCACGGCCGCGAAGTCCGCGTCGTAGACGACGGCATTGACCATCATCCGGCTGCCCGTCTCGTCGACACCGTTGTCGGCGCCGCCGAGAGATCCCACAGCGGCCGGCGCAAGGCGCCAGGTGCCGCTCGACTGGTCGCCGTAGCTGATCGTGTTTCCAAGATCGACCTGTCCGATCAGCAGGCGCTCGCCATTGCGCGACACCTCCATCGGTCCACCGTGCAGCCCCGGTACGTCGAAGGCGCGGGATGCCAGGTGGAAGCGCGTGGGGCCCTTCTGGCTGACCGACCCGATCCACACCCGGCCGTCGTCGGTGAAGGGCAAGCCATGGCCGGTACTCGACCCGGGCGAGTTGATGATCGCCGTGCCGACCGGATGGCTGCTGGTCACGGTGAAGGCCACCGGGTCGACCAGGTGCAGCGTCCCCTTGCTCTCCACCACCACCAGCCAGCTTCCATCGGGGCTCATGCCGATGTCGAACGGGGCCGTGAAGGCGAGCCGGTCGGACACCCAGCCCGACGAGGTTTCGCGCGCACGCTGCACGACACCCAGGGTCGGGTTCGCGAGGAAGACGAGGCCGTGGATCGGGTCGTAGACCAGGGAGGTCGGTTGCCCCCCGGTCGCGACCTTGCCGGCCGCGTGCACCGGCGCATCCACCACGCGCAGCACGCCGGACGCGGTGGCGGCACCGAGCGCATTCGAGAGGGCGATCGCCCTGTCGCCCGCGCTCATCATCGGCAGGGTCACGTTGATCGCGGTCGGGCTGACCACGGCGACGCTCTGCGGCGTGATGCCGGTGATCGACAGGCGCGCCACCGGGTCGCCCAGGTGATCGAAGCCACGCCCGCGCACGATCAGCGTACCGGCTCGACCGGTGCGCCATGCGGCCGGCCCCACACCCAGCACCTCGGGCAGCTCGTTGCGCAGCACCACCTGCGCCGTCACCGGCGTCAGCGCGCTGCCGGCGGCCGCGCCCACCGCGTTCGCCTGGATCGTGATGCCGGCCTTCAGGTCGGTGAACGCGGGCAGGGCCAGCACCTGGGCCAGGTCCGCTTCGTAGGTCAGCGGCGTCGTCAGGTCGCCGCTGCTGCGCGTGAGCCGCAGCCACGGGACCGAGGAGACAGCGGTCCACGACGCCGCCGCGACGCCGTTCCCGACCACCGGAACGCTGCCGGCCAGCGCCGCCGGCGTCGACTCGGCACCGATCACCAGCGTCTGCGGCACCGGCGTCGCGAGACCGGAGCCGACCGTGAGCGCCACCGGCACGACGACGGGCCGGCTCGGGTAGGCTGGCTTCAGAGTCAGCGTGGCGTAGTAGCTGCCCTTCGCCAGGCCGAGTGCCTGCGCCGTCACCTGCAGGCCGGTGCCCGGCAGGACCGAAGTGCTCAGCCAGCCCTTCGCCGAGCCGCTGTACTCGATGGCGACAGCGACATCCGGATTCCAGCTCGGCGGGGTCATCGGCAGCGTCTGCGTCGTGCTCGCACCTTCCGCCGCCGACAGGTTCRGGCTCTTCACCGTTGTCGAGAACGGCTGATCGCCCCCCGCAGGCGGCCTCACCACATACGACAGCCTGATCGTGGCGCTGCCGCTCTTCAGCTGGTCGTCCCGGACGCTGAACATGTCGTCGTAGGTGCCGGACGGCAGCGAGTCCGCGACCACGTCGAATCCCGTCGGGGTGATGTTCGACAGGTGCAGCCAGGATTGGGCCTCGGCATTGAAATGCAGATTCAGGAAAACGGTGGATGCGCCCGGCGGCAAGGTCAGGATGCCGACATGCGCGACCGCCGGCTGCCCGCTGACGGCCTGCAGCGTCAACTCGGTGGTGTCGAGCTGCAGGGTGCGCACGCCGACGGTTTCGGTCACGGTCAGCACGCGCTGGTAGCTGCCTGCCGTCAAGGTCAGGTGCGTGGTGTAGGTGCCGGGCTCGCGCGCCGGTGTGTTGACGCGCAGGCCGGTGGCACTGCGCTGGTCGACGGTCACGGCGGCATCGTCGGTGCTGACGGCGTACTCCGACACGTCCGGCGGCAACGCCACCGCGACTTGGCTGGACCGCGGCAGCCCGGCGCTGTTGGCCACGGCCAAGGCCGAGGGTGTGAGGCGGATGCCCGGACGCACGACGATCTGGTAGGCCAGCGTGGCGGGCGACCCCGTGAAGTGGCGGCTGCAGGTGGGATCCGAGCACACCAGCAGCAGCAGCGTTCCGGTATAGGTGCCGGGTGTCAGCGCGGGATTGGGAAAGATGCGGACGGTCGCATCCTGGTTGCTCGTGACCCGGATCTCGGAGCGATCGATGGCGGGATCCGGCAGGTGGTTCGGCGTGTCGACGCCGACGTAGATCTTGCCGCCCGGCGTGCCGAACGATCGCGCCTGCACGACACCCTGCGGCACCTCGCTGCCGACATCCCAGGCCAGGTCGATGCTGGTACGGTCGTAGGTCACCGAGAACGGACCGCTGTCGCCGACACCGCCGCCCCCGCCCCCGCCGCAGGACGCCAGCAGCGCGACGCCGCAGGCGAGCGACAAGTACACCGCCAGCCGCTCGGCTGCCGTACGCAGGCACTTCAACATCACCCCTCCTCGCCCGAGCGTGGCGCCGGGCTCCCTCGTTGGATTCATGGTTCTCGGCGCGCCCCTCAGCACGCCGCCCGGCATTCTAGACAGGCTCAGCGCTCGCGCGCGGCCTGCGGCACTCCCTGCTTCACAGGCGACTCATGAGCGCGATCGGAGCCACCGSCAGCAGGACCGAGAGAACGATCGCCCCGAGGGGTCGCAGCGTCCGGGGCTTCTGATGGAACGCGCCAACGAGCACCATGCACGCCACGGCCAGTCCAGGTAGCGCGAGAGCGAATGTCGGCAGCCAGTAGGCCGCAGAGACTCCCTCGTGAACCGCCCGACCTGCCAGAAAAAAGACTGCGCCGAAACTGACGAGCGGGACCAGTGCAAGACACACGAGAAGCCCGCACTGGACGGACAAGGCTTGCCGCCCGGCCCAGACCATGAAGAGCCCATTGAGGGCGATGTATACGATCAGGAATGCGATGGGTGCCATTGAATTCATGCCGAAGGAGACGACGACTACCACTTGCAGGAACTGAGGAACGGTTCCGCTTCCTTGGCTTGAGCGTTGTTCCAGATGGGCATCCCCGAACTCTCCCGCACAAAGATCTCGTCGTGTCCCCCGTCGCTCGCACGCGCCAGGTTGCGGCCTTTCCACGTGAATCGTTGCGGTCGATCGTCTGTCGGTTGAGGCGCGCAGGCGAGTTCGAAGTCGGGACACTCATTCAGCAACAGTGCCCCGTCAACGATGACGCCGGCAACGAGTCCCTCGCGATTTCTTGACTGCGTGGCATGACTCCATTCTCCGCACACGCGAGAGCCCACTTGATGCAAGCGCAGCACGTGAGTCTTGCTATGGAACGTGCCTTCGAAGGGTTCAGCCGCCGCGACAACGACCGGCAGGAGAAGACCGACGGCCAGGATTGATGCGCGACGACATGCGGCACGCGAAAGCGCCGTCGTCCATGACTCACGCTCCAGGTCACCGCTCACGAGCAGCCTCCTGCCCCAGCTTGCGCACTGGCGACAGCAGGTACTCGATGACCGACCGCCGCCCCTGCTGCACCTCGGCCGTGATCGCCATGCCTGGGTTCAGCGCCAGCCGTTCGCCGGTCGCCATGCTCTGCAGCTGGTGCGTGTCGATCTGCACGACGGCGCGGTAGTTCAGCGGCGGCTGACCGGGCTGCGCCGGCTGCTGCTTCGGATCGACCGCGTCGGCACTCACCAGCATCACGCGCCCGTCGAGCAGGCCGTATTTCTGGAACGGGTAGGCGGCCACCTTCACCTTGACCGGCTGCCCCACGCTGACGAAGCCGACGTCTTCGTTGCGCAATTGCACCTCGGCCTGCAGCGGCTCGTCCTGCGGCACGATGGTCATCAGCAGCGCACCCGCCGACACCACCGCGCCGCGCGTCGTCGTCGCCAGGTCCTTCACGATGCCGGCGTTCGGCGCGCGGATCTCCAGTTGCCCGGCACGCACCGTGGACTTCTGCAGCTCCTGGTCGCTGCGGTTGAGCAGCGCCAGCGTGTCGATGCGCTCGTTCTCCAGCTGCGAGCGGTACTGCGAGCGCAGCGCCGCCAGCTTGCGCTCGGATTGCGCGACGGCCAGCGCGCCGCTCTGCACGTTGGCCGTCTGCACCTTCAGGTCCTGCTCGCGCTCGATGGCCTCGCGGCCCTTCTCGTTGGCGGCCAGCTCGCCGACGAAGCCCTCCTTCACCAGTTGCCGGTAGGCCTGGGCCGACTGCTGGTAGCTCGGCAGGGTCTGCGCGATCTTCGAGAGCTGCTGCTGCGCGGCCAGCAGGTCGGCCTGCGCGCGGGCCCGGGTCTGCTCCTCTTGCGCGATGCCGTCGAGGTAGGCCTGGCGGCGGGCGCGGAACTGCGCGTCGACCTGCGCATACAGCGCGGCCGGCTCGCCAAGGCCCGGCAGCAGCGGGCGGTCTGCCAGCTCGGCCTCGATGCGCCGCAGCGTCAGCTTCTTCAGCGCCACCTCGCGCCCCAGCGCCTCGGTGTCGGCCTGCGACGCCCGCGCGTCCATGCGCACCAGCAGTTGCCCCTCCTTCACCGCGTCGCCCTCCTTCACCAGGATGTCGGTGACGACACCGGCCTCGGCCGGCTGCACGACCTTGGTGAAGCTCACCGGCACGAGCCGGCCCTCGGCCGTCGCGATGATGTCGAGCTGCGCAAAAGCGGCCCAGGCCAGCAGCAGCCCGACCAGCGCCGCCACGGTGAGCAACAGCGCCCGCGGCAGGCGCGCCGGAGGCCGCTCCTGGATCGCCAGCAGGTCGGGCGCGAAGTCGAGGGCCTCGGGGCTCAGCCCCAACGTTGCCGACGCCGCGGTCACAGCAACGCCTTCCGCGGCTCCGTGCCACGCCACAACGCCCGGCCCGGCGCCGCCGTGAGCGCAGCCACCACCGCGTCGTCGTGCAGGCCGGTGTCCTGGCCCGTGATCAAGGTCGGCAAGGCCTGCGGCCGGCGCTCGCCGAGGGCCGTCTCCGCGTGCATCGCATCCCAGGGCGAGAGCAGCGCGAAGCGCCGCGTCGCCGGCATGGCCCGCTCGGTGGGTGTCGCGGTCGGTGCCGCCGTGGTGCCGACTGCCGACGCCGTCACCGGAACCCCCGTGCCGTCGGCCAGCTTGATCGTTTCGATCTTGTTGGCCGTGCCCACGTACCAGTTCGTGATCGTCAGCTTGTCGGACGTCACCCCGCTGATGCCCAGCACCAGGTTGTTGCCGCTGCGCGTCTGCGTCAGCTGCGCCGCGCTGATGCCGGTGCCGATCTCGATGCGGTCGCTGCCGCCCGCATCGGTGATCGTGTCCTGCCCGTCGCCACGGCCCCAGCGGTAGACGTCGTTCGACGTCGTGGAGTTGTCCGTCATCGTGTCGTTGCCGGCACCGCTGCTGTAGGTGTCGTTGCCCTCCAGGCCCTTCAGCGCGTTGACGCCCGCATTGCCGAACAGCAGGTTGTCCAGGCCGTTGCCGGTGCCATCGATCGCGTTGCCGTTGAGCAGCGTCAGGTTCTCGACGAAGTTGCCCAGCGTCCAGGTGATGGTGCTGTTCACCGTGTCGGTGCCGCCCCCGGTCAGCTCAGTGGTGGCCTCGTTGGCGGTGTCGACGTAGTAGGTGTCGTTGCCGGCGCCACCGGCCATGTTGTCGAGCCCGCCCTTGCCGTCGAGCACGTTGTTGCCGGCATTGCCGATCAGCGTGTTGGCCGCGCCGTTGCCAGTGGCCGTGGTGTTGCCGTTGCCGGTGAGCGTCAGGGCCTCGATGTTGTCCAGCAGCGAGTAGTTCACGCTGGCTTCGACGGTGTCGGTACCCCCGCCCGAGGCCTCGGTGATGCTGTCGAGCGCATCATCGACCACGTAGGTGTCGTTGCCCGCGCCGCCGATCAGCGTGTCCACGCCCTCCTTGCCGTCCAGGCGGTTCGCGCCGCTGTTGCCGGTGATCTTGTTGGACGCCGCATTGCCGGTGCCCGACAGGCCGCTGCTGCCGCCCAGCGTCAGGTTCTCGACATTGGCCGACAGGATGTAGCTGGCGGTCGATTGCACCGCGTCGAGCCCCTCGCCGGCGTTCTCGGTGATCGTGTCGCCGCTGTCGTCGACGACGTAGGTGTCATCGCCCGTCCCGCCTGCCATGTCGTCGACACCGGCGCCGCCATCCAGCTTGTCATTGCCTGCCCCGCCCAGCAGCCAATCGTTGCCGGCCTTGCCGTTGAGCTGGTCGTTGCCCGCCCCGCCGTCGAAGTAGTCGCTGTTGGCCGTGCCGTTCATCACGTCGTCGCCATCGGTGCCGGCCAGCGCGATGCGGATGCCCTGCGACACGTCCAGCGTGCTGCCATCCACAAAGCGGAAGGTCGACAGGCGACGCGGGTCGTCGAAGTAGTCGACGCCGATGGTCTCCGGCGCAGCGCCGCCGAGCACGTCGATCAGCAGCTTCGGCCCGAAGCGGCGGAAGCGCAGGTCACCGGCCGCGATGCCGGGGCCGAACTCGATGATGTTGCCGATCGAGGTGTCGAGGATCAGGTCGGCGCCCGAGATGTCACCGGCCGCGGCCACCACCGCATCGCCACGCTTGAAGACGTAGGTGTCGACCCCGGCGCCGCCCTGCAGGCTTTGCTCGCCGACGCCGCCTTCCAGCCGGTCGTTGAATTCGGTGCCGACCAGGACCCGGCCATTCACGTCGGGCAGGACCGTGAAGCTGCCGGCCCGCGCCACGAGTTGCGTCCAGTCCAGCACGGTGCCGTCGGTGAAGCGGAACGACTCGAACTTGCCCACGTCTGCATACCCGCTGCGCGGACGGTAGTCCTGGTTGTCGCCCGTGCTGCTGATGCGGATCTGGCCACCGCCCTGGTCCACCTCCAGGATCCGGTCGGAGGTAAGGCTGCCAGCCGCGTTGTAGGTGACAGCGCTCAGCTTCAGGTTCTCGGGCGTGATGCCGGCGCCGAACTCGATCACGTCGTTGCCACCGTACTCATAGATCAGATCCTTGCCATCGCCCCGGTCGAAATGGTAGGTGTTGTTGCCTTCCAGGCCGACCAGCGTGTCGTCACCCTTGCCGCCGGTGAGGCGGTTGGAGATGCCCAGCACGGTGCCACCGTCGGCGGCCGTCCAGGTGCCGGTGCTGAACAGCACCTCGCCGGCGGCCGAACCGATGACGGGCAGGTCGGCCATGCTGGCCGGCATCAGGGAGGACGCGCTGCGCACCGTTCCGTCGGCGAACGCGAAGGTCGGCAGGCTGTTAACCATGTTCGGGCGGATCGCCCGGCCGTCGAGTGCGTAGGAAATCGTGTCGCCCTGCGTGCCGTAGGTGAACGTGAGCGCCATGTTGGCTGCATAGACGTCGTTCGCGGGCACGGCGGTCAGTCCCACGAGCTTCAGGGACGACGCGGCCACGCCGGCCGCGAACGTGACACGCAAGGTTCCGTCGGCGGCAGCGCCATCGGCCAGGTACTGCGTTTGACGGAATAGGTCGTGGCCATCGCCCTGCGCGAACACAAAGTCGGCAGAGCGGGTGGATTCCAGCGAGAAGGTGTCGTCGCCCTGGCCGCCGACGATGGTGTCGACGGCGTCGCCCCAGCCGATGTTGTAGCCAAAAGTGTCGCTCCCGTCGCCGCCGTCAAGCCGCTCGCTGCCGTTGCTGCCAACCAATCGGTCGTCGCCCGCGTCGCCATAGAGGGACGATGAGCGGCCATCATCGTTGGCCGTTGCATTCAGGAGGTCGTTGCCATCGTCGCCATGCAGGACATCGGCTCCGCCATCGCCGGACAACCGATCGTTGCCGGCTCCGCCATGCAAGGTGTCGTCGCCATCCCCACCGAAAAGCTCGTCATCTCCACTGCCACCGTCCAGGACGTCATTGCCGCCCTGTCCCTGGAGCGTGTCGGCATCGTCACCGCCGTCGAGCAGGTCGTTGCCTGCGCCGCCGTACAGCCAATCCCTTCCTTCGTCGCCATACAGGCTGTCGTTCCCGTACCCGCCGACCAGTGTGTCGTTACCACCGAGGCCGTGGATGTCCTGCGGGCGCGTGCTGCTGCCGTTTCCGTCGATCCGGTCGTTGCCGGCGGTGCCGATCTCCGTGAACGGAAGATGCGCCGTGATCTCCCCGTCGCTCCACACCGTACCGTCGGCGAACTGGATGGCGCCGAGGCGACTTTGCGGACTCAGAGTGATCTGGTCTCCCGAGCCATAGCGCAGCACCAGGCCTCCGCCATCGTTGGCCAGCGTCAACTCGCTTTCATGCACATCGGCCAGCACGATGCGGTTGGTGCCGATCGTGGAGGCGTCCTCCAGCGTATCCACGCCATCGCCCTTGTGGAAGACGTAGGTGTCGCTGCCGGCACCGCCGACGAGCTGGTCGGATCCGGTGCCGCCTTCCAGCACGTCATCGCCGTTGCCTCCAGTGAGCGTGTCGTCACCGCTGCCACCTGCCAGCGTGTCGTTGCCGGCCCCGCCGCGGATCGCATCGTTGCCGCCCAGGGCATCGAGGGTGACGTTGCCGTCGCCAGGAACCTCGAACGTGTCATCACCCTGCGTCATCAGGTCTTGCAGGCCGACGAACGGAACGGTGCCGCGCTCGTACGACGTGCCGTCGGCGAAGGCGATCTGCTGGCGGCTCGCGTTGGTGAAGAACTGCTTCACCGTCAACTGGTCGCCGCTGCCCTGGAACATCACGAACAGGTCGGCACCGTTGCGGATGAAGCGCGCGGCGCCCACCGGCAGGGTGGCGTCGAATTCGATGCGATCGGTCTCGCCAGGGGTGCCTGCGGTGTCGTCCACGGTGTCGGTGCCGAAACCCGAGCTGAAGCGGTAGGTGTCGTTGCCACTGCCGCCCACCAGCGTTTCATTACCGCTGCCGGCCAGCAAACTGTCGTCACCTGCGCCGGCCTCGATGCGCCGCGAGGCCTCGCTGCCGACGATCACGTCGTGCACGTTGCTGCCCAACAGGGTTGCGCCCGCGCCGGTGCTCTCGACCAGCACACCCCGCGCCAGCAGCTCGTCCCAGGTCAGGACGCTGCCGTCGTCGAACTCGATTCGATCGAAGCTGCGGCCCACGGTGGCCAGCTGCGACACGCCTTTCTGGTCGAGCACCAGCGCGTCGCCGAACGAGCCCATGTCGAGCACCACGGCTCCGGTGTCCGCCTCGCGGCGCAGGCGCAGGTCTTCCGGCATGAAGTCTTCGCCCTGCAGCTGCAGCACGTTGTCCGCGCTGCGAGCCTCGGCGGCGACTGACACTGTGTCGCGCCCGTCCCCTTGCGAGAACTGCAGCGTCGTGCCTTGCGTGCTCGCAATGTCGAAGGTGTCATTGCCCATGCCACCGGACAGCACGGAGCCCTGAGCGTTCGCATCGGCGCGCAGGACATCGTTGTCGGCTCCGCCGATCAGGTGCTGGCCCGTGCCCGACGCGGTGAGGTCCTGCTGTCCGCGCAGCCATTGGCCGAGCGCGCGGGCAAGGCTCAACTCCTGCCCGTCCGCGACCTGGAAGGTCTGGACGGCCCCCTGCATCCCGCCCGTGATCAGGATGCCGCCCGCACCGATCCGCAGCACCAGGTCGGTCCCGTTCAGCGCAGCCTGTGCGGTGATCTCTCCACCCTCGATGACGATCTTGTTGCGACCCAGGTTGTCGACGATGGTGTCGACGACGGCGCCGTCGCTCAGATCGGATGCCCGCACGATGTAGGTGTCGTCCCCTGCACCGCCGGACAGGCCGTCGATGCCCGCGCCGCCGTCCAGCGTGTCGTTGCCGGCGCCGCCGAACAGCAAGTCGTCGCCTTCGCCGCCGTGCAGCTGGTCGTCGCCGTTGCCGCCGACCAGCGTGTCCTTGCCACGGCCGCCGTCGAGCTGGTCGTTGCCCGTCAGCGTGGAGACCACGGCGGTGCCATCCTCGTCCTCGCCCGACAACCAGTCATCGCCATCGCCACCGGTGAGCACGTCGTTGCCGCCGCCGCCCATCAGCGTGTCGTCGCCGGCACCGCCATCGAGCCGGTCGTTGCCGTGGATGCTGCCAGGCACCTTGTCGATCGTGTCGTCGCCCATCAACTGGTCATTGCCGGCGCCGCCGACCAGCGCGTCGTCGCGACCACCGCCGTAGAGACGGTCGTTACCGTCGCCGCCGTCGAGCTGGTCGTTGCCGTGTCCTTCGGCTGCCACGTAGGTGATCTCACCGTCACCGAACAGCACGTCGTCACCGGTGCCGCCTTTCAGCGCGTCGTCGAGCGCGCCACCGATCAGCGTGTCCTTGCCGGCGCCGCCGTCGAGGACGTCGTTGCCGGACCATTGCGCGGCAAGGCCGTATTCGTCGCCGTGCAATTCGTCGTTGTCGTCACCGCCGTTCAGCACGTCGGAGCCGCCGTTGCCCATCAGCACGTCGTTGCCGGCGCCGCCGTTGAGCAGGTCGTTGCCGTGCTGGCTGCCGTCCAGGCCCGTCTGCCCCTTGGACAGCCCGGTGATGCCATCGACCAGCGCCGTGCTGAGCCGCGACAGGTAGTCGCCGTACAGCAGATCGTTGCCGGCATCGCCGTTGAGGATGTCGTTGCCCTGGTAGCCGGCCACCACGTCGTTGTCAGCGCCCGCGAAGACCAGGTCGTCGCCACCACCGGCGTTGACCACGTCATCTCCCGCGCCGGTGTCGATCACGTCGCGCCCGGCGTATGCCGCCGTGCTGAAGCTGTCCAGCAGCCGCGTCTGCGGGTTCGGGTCGTTCGGGTCGTAGGCGTAGCCGCCGTTGCCGGTGTTACGGCTGCTGCCCTGGATCACCAGGTCGAAGCTGCCGGGCTCGTAGCCCAACTGCGCAGCGACGGACGCATACAGCGGGTTGCTCTCGGGCAGCACGCTCGTGCCCAGCGTGTCCTGCGCGAACGCCCGCAGGTCGATGTTGGCCAGCGGGTCGATGTAGCCGTACGGCAGCGACAGCCGATTCCCTGCACCGGCCGGGTTGCCCGTCCAGCCCTTGCTCGTGATGTACACCGCGTACTCGCCGGTGCTGACCGGCCCCAGGTCGCGCCAGCTGACGTGTTGGCCACCCTGGCCGTTGCGGTTCTCACCCTCCATCACTGTATCGGCCTGGCCGAGTTCGGCGAAGGACTTGAAGCCCGTGCCCATGTCGCCATCGCTGAGCACGATGTCGCGGCCCGCGCCGGTGATGATGCGGTCGTCGCCCTGGCCGCCGAAGACCAGGTCGTCGACGCTGCTGCCGACGATGAAGTCGTTGCCCTGGCCACCGTCGAGCAGCGGGGCTTCCTGCGCGGTGAGCAACGGCGTGCCCGCCAGGGCCTGCGCCTCGGTCTGCTCGACCACCGCGAACAGCCGGTCATCGCCGGCGCGGCCGACGATCTGCGTGGCGTTGAAGGAGGTGGGGCTGGTGGCGCTGCTGCCGAGCGATGCGCCCCCGGTCATCACGTCACTGCCCTTGCTGCCTTCGACGCGGTAGAAGCCGGCGGCGATGTTGGCGAAGGTGCTGGCCGCCTGGCCCGCGTGGCTCCAGTCCTTGTACTGCTGGAAGCCATCCACCGAGGCGAAGTCGGCGCTCGTGGGCGGTGCCGGCGGCACCACGGGCGGGGTCGCCACCGGGGCCGTGATGCCCAGGTCGCCGGATTGGAAATCCTTGATGACGACCGTGCTGCCCGAACCGGCCAGCGTCAACTCGGCGCGGTTGGCGTCGAGCATGTAGATGATCGGCGCCGAGGCCACCGACTCGTCGACCCACACCGTGACGCCGTTGGCGCTGGTCTTGATGGTGCCGGTGCCAGTCAGCGTGCGGCCTGCAAGCTTGAGCACGTCGGCGGCATCGCTGGAGAGGATCGTGTCGACGCCTTCGTTGGCGTTGACCTCGTAGGTATCGGCGCCTGCACCGCCGCTCAGTTGATCGTTGCCCACACCTCCGGACAGCCAGTCACCGCCGGCACCACCGAGTAGCGTGTCATTGCCCTTCTCACCGTACAGCGAATCGAAGTCGGCGTTGCCTTCGACATAGTCGTCGCCGTCGCCGGCGTTGATTTGATCCAAGCCGGCTCCGCCGTATAAGTGGTCGCTCAGCTTGCCACCGGTAATCAGATCACTTCCCTTGCCGCCGAAGGACACCCGTACACGAGCATCCTCGCCTGTGGCCGCGGAAGCGCCCGCATCTGCGACGTTCAACCTTGTTCTACCCCCTTGATCATCTATCAGTTCATACCAGTATGCGTTTGAACCTGTGCGACCAGTTCGGATCACCTCAGATGTGTACTCATTTTTATTGCGCTCGCCTAAATATCTAACTGAAGTCGCCAGATTTTCGAGATACGAATCGCTAAAGTTCAATCCATCCAATGCTCCCTGCTGACCACCGCTCGCCGCACGCAGAGCAACATCAGCGTTCCACAGATCCAGCTGACTCTGTCCATGTACAGACGTCAAGAAGGCAATGAGTGACGAATTCGTATCACTATCTTTCGCCGCCAGAATAATCGGCACACGAGCTTGAAGAGCAATGAACGAACCGTAGTTGGTGCGAGCCTGTTCTGCGGTCGGTGGGATGGGAAGGATGCGGAGTCCACCGCCGAATATGTCCGTTACGCCTGCAATACGCTTACTGAAATCCAGCAACTGCTGCTCGCTGGCCGTCTGAGTCAGCACCGGCGCTTCAGAAACGAAAAGTCGTGCCAATCCGTTGAGAAGGTCAACAGTTTCCCGAGATTGACGAGCAGAGCCTGCAAGATCAAAGAAGCGCCCAATATCTTTTCCAGCTAGCGTACGATCCATTCTCCCAATCAGGGTCGACGCAAAGACACTCCCCGCTGGATCTATATTGGCCGCTCCTGCCCCTCCAGTAAGCGAGTCCAGTCCTCTCCAAAAACTATCCGGCAGCCACTTACCTACCCATTCCGCCGCGGGAACACCAAATTTCTTATTTACATATTCTGCTGACAGTGCCAGCAAAGCCGACCCTAGGCCCGCACCTATCGAGGCACCCACCACCGTTCCTGGCCCAACAACGATTGCACTTCCAATCGCCCCACCGATAATTCCACCCACAAGCCCCAGCAATATCGAGAGCGCTCCTTCTCCTGCCTTTTCACCATCTCCGGAAGCTATGGCATCAAAGACCTTATATGTATCGAACGCTGGGCCAACATAGCTTCCCAGAGATGCCAGTCGCGATGTCATCAGTGCGTCATGTACAGCTATTCTTTGCGCCGAGGTCTTGGCTTCGTCAGAAAGCTCGAACACCGTTTTAGTCAAATCACTTTCGTAGGCACGCCAAACTCCTTCGAGATAGACATCCCCAGCCGCTACTGCGGCATTTCTCGCTGTGATTGCAGCCTCAACCGCCGCGGCATACTTCAGACG
>NZ_JBFUFQ010000062.1:0-28894 GCF_056403355.1 Rhizobacter sp. P2_H3
CTCCAGCAGGCTCTCGCGCCGGCCCTCGCTCTCGGCGACGATCAGCACGCGGTGCGCCGTGGTGCCCACGTGCAGCTGCAGCTTCTTCAGCGGTTCGGGCGCGCCGCGGTCGACGCTGAGGTCGGGCAGCGGGCGCGCCCAGTCGGTCTCTTCCTTGCCGCGCACCGACAGCACCGCGTGCGCATTGGCGATCGCGAAGAAATCCTCGGTGCGCAGGAAGATGTCTTCCGGCGGCAGGATCGGCCGTTCCTTGTCGTGCTGCAGGAAGCGGTGGCGCTCGCGGGTGTCGACCCAGAAGCGCTTCAGCGCATCGTCGACCTCGCCGTGCAGCGCGAYCGCGGCCTGCTCGCCGAGGTAGTCGAAGATCGTCGCGACGCTGTCGAAGAAGAGCGGCAGGTAGTACTCGATGCCGGCGGTCGCGATGCCGCTGCCGATATCCTTGTACAGGCGCACCTTGGTCGGGTCGCCGTCCATCTTCTCGCGCCAGCGGGCGCGGAACGCGGTGCGCGAGTCCTCGTCCATCGGGAACTCGCGGCCCGGCAGCAGCCGCACCTCGGGCACCGGGAACAGGCTGCGCTGGCTGTCGGGGTCGAAGGTGCGGATGCTGTCGACCTCGTCGCCGAACAGGTCGACGCGGTACGGCACCAGCGAGCCCATCGGGAACAGGTCGATCAGCCCGCCGCGCACTGCGTACTCGCCCGGCGACACCACCTGGCTCACATGCGTGTAGCCGGCCAGCGTGAGCTGCGCCTTCAGCGCCGCCTCGTTGAGCTTTTCCTTCTGCCTGAAGTTGAAGGTGTAGGCGGCCAGGAAACTCGGCGGAGCGAGCCGCACCAGCGCGGTCGAGGCGGGCAGCAGCACCACGTCGACCTCGCCGCGCTGGATGCGCCACAGCGTGGCCAGCCGCTCGGAGATCAGGTCCTGGTGCGGCGAGAAGGTGTCGTAGGGGAGGGTCTCCCAGTCGGGGAACACCGCGATGCGCAGCTCGGGCGCGAAGAACGCGAGCTCGCCTTCGAGGCGCTGCGTGTCGGCCGGCTCGGCGCTGACGATCGCAGTCAATTGCTTCTGCGCGGTGCGTGCCTGCGCGAAGCGCGCCAGCAGCAGGGCATCGGCCGAGCCGATCGGGCGCGGCAGCGTGAAGCGTTTTCCGGGAGACAGGCTGGGAAGGTGCATGGACACAATCGCGCGACAAAATCAAATCGCCCCGCGCGACGTGGCGGCGGGGCGATAGGGCAGTGCCGATTATAGAATTCGCCACCTTTTCGCGCCCCATGTCGACTTCTTCCCCCTCCCGCTTGTTCGCCCTCGTGCCGTGCGCCGGTGTCGGCGAGCGTGCCGCGGCGAACGGGCCGAAGCAGTACGCGGCACTGGCCGGTGCGAGCGTCGTCTCGCACACGCTCGCCGCACTCGCGCAGGTGGCGCGGCTCGCGAACGTGCTGGTCGTGCTGAGCCCTACCGACACCGCGTTCGAATCGCATGCACCCGGCTTCACCGGCTGGGCCGCGCGCGTCGGTGGCGAGACCCGCGCGCAGACGGTGGCCAACGGGCTGGCCGAGCTGCTGGCGCGCGGCGCGCACGCCGACGACTGGGTGCTGGTGCATGACGCCGCGCGCTGCCTGGTGCGCCCCGAATGGATCGACCGCCTGATCGACGTGTGCCTGCACGATGCGGTCGGCGGGCTGCTGGCGTTGCCGCTGGCCGACACGCTGAAGCACGAGGTGCAGGGCCGCAGCGAAGCGACGCTGGAGCGCCGCCACAAGTGGCAGGCGCAGACGCCGCAGATGTTCCGTATCGGCCGGCTGCGCGAGGCGTTGCTGCATGCCGGCGCCCAGGTCACCGACGAGGCGAGCGCGATCGAGGCGCAGGGCCGCTCGCCGCTGCTGGTGCGCGGCGCGCTGGAGAACCTGAAGATCACCTACCCGGACGACTTCGCGTTGGCCGAACGACTGCTGAGGACGCGCTGATGAACCCGAACCGCAACAAGCTGCCGGCGATGCGCATCGGCGAGGGCTGGGACACGCACCAATTGGTGGCCGACCGCAAGCTGGTGCTGGGCGGCGTCGAGATCCCGCACACGCACGGGCTGCTCGGCCATTCCGATGCCGATGCGCTGTGCCATGCGCTGACCGATGCGTTGTTCGGCGCCGCCGCGCTCGGCGACATCGGCAAGCACTTCCCCGACACCGACCCGCAGTTCCACGGCGCCGATTCGCTCGCGCTGCTGGCCGAGGCGGCGCGCCGCGTGCGTGCCGAGGGCTGGGAGATCGCCAACGTCGACAGCACCATCGTCGCGCAGCAGCCGAAGATGGCGCCGCACATCCTGACGATGCGCCAGCGCGTGGCCGGCGCGCTCGGCCTCGATGTCGACCGCGTCAGCGTGAAGGCCAAGACGGCCGAGAAGATGGGCCCGGTCGGCCGCCTCGAAGCCATCGAGGCGCGCGCCGTGTGCCTGCTGATCAAGCCCTGAGCGAAGCCTCCCGGCGTCGCCAGAACAGCCAGCCCAGCCCGCACGCCATCATCAGCACCACCGCCGGCTCCGGCACCGGCGTCACCAGGAACGCGCGGCTGCCGAGCGTGGTGACGACGAACTGCCCGCGGTCGTTGATGTCGCTCGCATACAGGAAGAGGTCGTTGAACGACGGATCGGCGTTGACGAACGACAGGCTGTTGACGTCGACCGGGTTGCTGCCGTCCGGGCCGGTGATGAAGGCGTGGGAGAACAGGTAGGGCGAGAAGGTGTAGCTGCCCGCGATCTGGCCGAGGTTGTTGATCGCGCGCCCCCCCGCATAGAACTCCTCTCGACCCTGCCCCTGGAACGTGACCAGTTGCTCCAGCCCGATCCGCTTCACGGCACCGTTGGCTTCGGTGAGGTAGACACCGCCGTCGGGGCCGTAGAACCTCGCGGCGCCGCTCAGCACCTGCCCGCGGTCGTTGATGTCCGACACGGTCGTGATCGTGTCGATGCTGTCGTAGTCGTAGCCGGGAACCCGCACCTCGGTCAGCGCCTGGTTGCTCGCATCGGCGAGGGCGCCGCGCCAGCGCACCGGCTCGGTCGCGTCGCCGCGCACGCGGTTCTCGGCGCTGACCGCCACGGTGCCGGCGGCATTGATGCCGCTCGCGGTCGAGGTCGCGCCACCCAGCGTGCCGATCGGCCGGATCGCGCCGGCGCCAGGCGTCGTGACGAAGCCGCGCTGCAGGCCGTCGGCGTTGACGAAGGTGCCCGTCACCTGGCCGCTGGCGTTGATGCGGCTGGCGAAGCTGTTCGCGCTCGACCCGAGGCTGCGCGGCGTAGCACCGGCGCCCTGCATCACGAAGGCGCGGACGTCGTCCGGTGCGTCGCCGTTGTTGCCGCTGATCGACGAGGTGCCGACGACCCAGCCCTGGTTGTTGATGCCGGTCGCCTGGTTCCAACTGCCGCCCAGCGTCGGGATGCTGGTCAGGCCGATGCCGTCGGCACCGGTCACGAAGGCCATGTAGCTGTCGTCGGACGACCAGCCGTTGTTGCCGCGCGCATACGCATAGCCGACCACCTGGCCGCTGTCGTTCAGGCCGGTGGCGACCATGCCGATCCAGTCGCCGCCGAAGCCGCCGAGGTCGGTGAGCTTGTACTCGACGGCCTGCGCGAGCGGCGCGGCGGCCAGCAAGGCGCCGGACGCGCCCAGCGCCGCCAGCCCGCGGACCAGCTGCCGCCGGTGCCGAAAGGCCAGCAGGCCCAGGCCCACCAGCATCATCGCGACGACGGCGGGCTCGGGCACCGGCGAGATCAGGTAGACGTGGCCGTCCCCCGACGTGGCAAGGATCTGCCCGGCATCGTTGATCAGCAGCGCGGCGTCGTAGTTCCAATACAGCGCCGACCCGGGGGGACCGGGGGAGAACGGGCCGTAGTCGACCAGCGTTGCGCCGTTGCCGTCGGGCCCGGTGACGAACAAGCCCTCCGCGTAGGTGCCTTGGTGATAGCGGCCGACCACCTGGCCCGCGGCGTTGATTCCGCCAGGCCACACGTCCACGGACACCGGGAATTCGCCGCCTGCGGGAGGCAGTGGCACCTCCAGCGTGCGGCTGCTGCCGTCGGCCTCGGCGATGAACCCGGTGGGGAAGCGGAGGCCGGGCGCTGCCAGCCCCACGACCTGCCCGCGGTCGTTGATGCCCAGGCCCCGGCTGAAGTCGCCCGGGTAGGGGCCGGGGATCTCGCGCATGGCAGCACCGTTCGGTCCGGTGATGAAGGCACGGTCCGTGGCGTCCAGCGGGGCGCGGTTGCTCATGCCGGTGACCTGCCCGGATGCGTTGACGGCGGTCGGGGTGCTGGTGCCGCCGGGGTACAGGCTGCCGAGTTCATGCAGGTTGCCGGCCTGTGCATCGCTGATGAAGCCGCGTTGAACCCCCGCGGCGGTCGTGCTGGTGCCCACCACCTGGCCGCTGGCGTTGATGGCGGTTGCGCTGCTGGAGCTGCCGCCCAGCGTGCMGAGCTCGCGTGCCGATGTGCCGTTCGGGCCGATCACGAAGGCTCGCTCGGTGCCGGCGGCCGTCAACGACGTGCCGACCACCCAGCCCGCGTCGTTGATGCCGTTGGCCTGGGTCCACGACGAACCGCCGAGCGTCGGGAGGGCGCTCAGGCCGATGCCGTTGGCGCCGCTGATCCAGGCGGTCCGGCCTGTTTCGCTCCACGACCCGTCCGTCGCCTGGGTGAGGTGGGTTTGAAAGCCCACCGCCTGGCCGCTGTTGCTCAAGCCGGTGGCCTCCATGCGATTCCACTGTCCCGGCCCTGGCGGCGGCCCCAGCGTCCCCAGGTCGAACAACGCGTAGTTGGCTGCATGGGCCGCGGGTGCGGCGACAAGGCCCACGGCGGCGCACAGCGTGGCGCAGAGCCGCGCGAGTATCTGCATCATGACGACCCCCTGATACGTGACTTGTGCCGCGGTTCTACGCCACGACCATGTCAAGCGGTGTCGCTTCTTTGCACACCCTCGCGGGGTGCGAGGTCTTGCGCGATCGATCTGACGGATGTGCCTAGAAGCTCAGCACGTCGATGGTCGGCGGCACGCGAAAGCGCAGCGGCAGCTTGTCGATGCCGACACCCGGGGTCACGTAGACGCGGGCGTTCTTCAGCTCGTAGAGGCCTTGTTGAAAACCTCCGTCGGTGGCGTGGGCCAGCAGGTGCTTCGTGAAGACGGGAATGTCGATCTGCCCGCCGTGCGTGTGGCCGGCCAGCAGCAGCGCCGCCTCGTCGGGCTGCAGGTCGAACACCGTGTCGGGGTTGTGGGTCAGCATCACGCGGTGCGCGCGGTCCACCGTCCAGGGTTGCGTGCGCGAGGCGTCGAGGTTGCGCTGCGCCGAGCCCGCAGTGCGGTCGCCCAGGCCCTGCAGCTCGCAGCGGCCGAGCGGCACGCGCTTGCCATCGATGGCCTCGACGCGCGCGGCTGCCAGCGCCTGCTGCAGCTCGTCGCGCAGCGGCGGGCCGGGGCGCTGTTCGTCGTGGTTGCCCAGCACCGACAGCACGCGATGCCGCACGCCGGCCAGCGGCGCGAAGGTGGTGCRCAGGTCGTGGCTCGGCTCGAAGGTCCAGTCGCCCGCCACCAGCACCGCATCGACCTGCAGCGTGTTCAGCCGGTCGACGAGGCGCTGCAGTTCGGCCTCGCGCACGTAGAGGCCGACGTGCAGGTCCGAGATCAGCGCGACGCGCACGCCGCAGCTCGTGCCGAGTGGGGTCTCGCGCACCTGCAGCCAGTTCGGCTCGATGAAACGTGCCCAGGTGAAGCAGCCGCACAGCGCGAGGGCCGCGAGGCCGGCGAACGTGGCGGCCGGCTTGCGGCGGCGCGCGGTGCGCCAGGTCTCGCGCGCCAGCAGCGCCAGCGCCGGCCACAGCAGCCACGAGAACCAGTAGATCRCGAGCTTGACGACGACGCGGTGGCTGTCTTCCTCTTCGTACCAGGCGCCCTGGTAGTCGCGCGCGACCAGCGCGCCGAACAGCACGACGATGGCGATGCCCAACAGCACGCGCCACCCGCGAGCCCCGGCGCGGGCGATCGGAGCCCCCGTCGTCATGGCGCGCGCTTCAGCCTGACGTGCGCGACCAGCCCGCCATCGGACGCGTTGGACAGCTCGAAGTTGCCGCCCATGCGCTGCACTGCCTTCTCGACGATCGCGAGGCCGAGGCCGGCGCCGGTCGCGGCGGTGCGTGCGGCGTCGCCGCGGAAGAACGGGGTGGTGAGCTGCTTCAGCTTGTCGGGCGAGACGCCGGGGCCGTGGTCGCGCACGCTCAGGATCACCCACGGGCCGGTGCGCGCGTAGCTGACCTGCACGCGCGCGACGCCGGAGTCGGTGGAGCGGCCGTAGCGGCGCGCGTTCTCGAACAGGTTCTGGAACACGCGGCCGAGCTCGATCTCGTCGGCCATCACCTTGGTGTCGATCGCCACGCGCGAGCTGATGCGGATCTGGCTCGGGTCGCGGAAGCCCTGCATCTCGCGCTCGACCAGGCTGCTCACGTGCACCGGCACCAGCTTGGTCTCGCCGGGGCGGGCGTAGTCCATGAACTTGTCGATGATGGCGTCGAGCTGGTCGATGTCGAGCGCCATGTTGCGCTTGGCCTCTTCGTCGTGCACGCTCATCTCGGCCTCGAGCCGCATGCGCGCGAGCGGGGTGCGCAGGTCGTGCGAGATGCCGGCGAGCATCACCGCGCGGTCCTCCTCGACCTTCGCGAGTTCGCGGGCCATGCGGTTGAAGCCCATGTTGACCTGGCGGATCTCGCTGGTCAGCGTGTTCTCGTCGAGCTGCGACTCGTATTCACCGTCGCGGATGCGGCTGGCGGCGAACGACAGGTCGCGCAGCGGCTGGTTGATCAGCCGCGCGATCGCGGCCGAGCCGACCACCGTGGCGAGCAGCGCGATGCTGACCCACAGCAGCCAGGTGCTGCCGGCCAGCGGACGCACGCGCGTCGGGTCGGCCTGCAGCCAATAAGGATCCTTCTCGATCGAGAAGCCGACCCACAGGCCGCCGTTGCCGTTGACCGCGGTCGCGACGATGGTGTCGGGGCCGAGGCGGGTGCGCAGCTCCTGGCCGATGGCGCGCGAGAAGCGGTCGACCTCGAAGGCCTCCCACTTGTCGCCGGGCTCGCGCGGCAGCACGCGCACGGCTTCCTGGTCGGACATGGTCTTGACCAGCGTCACGCGGTTGATGCCGTCGGCATAGCGCAGCGCGGCGCGCGACAGGTTCACCAGGCTCGCGATCTGCTGCGCGGCCTGCACCGCGCGCGGCTCGAATTCGAGCGCGCGGAAGGTCTGCACCCACGCGAAGATCCCGCCGGTCAGCAGGACTGCCAGCAGGAAGAAGGTGCGCCAGAAGAGGCTCAGCGCGACGGCATTGCGAGCCATCCGTTGTCAGGCGGTGCCGTCCGGGACGAACACGTAGCCGACACCCCAGACCGTCTGGATGTAGCGAGGTTGGGCCGGATCCGGCTCGATCATCTTGCGCAGGCGCGAGATCTGCACGTCCAGGCTGCGATCGAACGGCTCGAACTCGCGGCCGCGGGCCAGCTGGGCCAGCTTGTCGCGCGACAGCGGTTGGCGCGGGTGGCGCACCAGCGCCTTCAGCATCGAGAACTCGCCGGTCGTCAGCGCGATCTGCTCGCCGTCCTTCGAGAGCCGGCGCAGCGCCAGGTCGAACTCGAACGGGCCGAAGGTGACCGTCTGCGCATCCTTGGCCGGCGCGCCCGGCGCTTCCATCGCGGGGCGGCGGCGCAGCACCGCATGGATGCGGGCCAGCAGTTCGCGCGGGTTGAACGGCTTCGGCAGGTAGTCGTCGGCACCGACCTCCAGGCCGACGATGCGATCGACATCCTCGACCTTCGCCGTCAGCATGATGATCGGCGTCACGTCGCTCGCCGCACGCAGCCGGCGGCAGATCGACAGCCCGTCTTCACCCGGCAGCATCAGGTCGAGCACGATCAGGTCGACCGTCTCGCGCGTCAGCACCCGGTTCAGGGCCTTGGCGTCCTCCGCCAGCAGGACTTCGAAGCCTTCTTGGGTCAGATAACGGCGCAGCAGGTCGCGGATCCGGGCATCGTCATCGACCACGACAACACGGTCGGGGCGGGCAGTGGCAGTGGGCGTCATCGACGGCTCCGTTGATTTGTAACAGCCGAGATTGTGCGCAGGTTCGATCCTGTTTTTGGGGGCTCCGGACCATCTGTTACAAATCTTGCGACACGTCTTTTTCAGTTTGGCAAGTGAAGGTTTGTGAAGGTCGGCAAGAGTTGTCGGCGAAGCTGGCGGCTGGGTCGTTGGGAGCCTCATCCGGCAGAAGACCCTGGAGACACGCATGACGCTGACCGAGAGCGATGCCCGCCACCTGCTGACCCGCACCGGCTTCGTGCCGTCGCCGCAGCAGCTCGCGCCCTGGATCGGCTTGAGTG
This sequence comes from Rhizobacter sp. P2_H3, assembly GCF_056403355.1. Lineage (NCBI taxonomy): Bacteria > Pseudomonadati > Pseudomonadota > Betaproteobacteria > Burkholderiales > Sphaerotilaceae > Rhizobacter > Rhizobacter sp. P2_H3. The sequence goes on from NZ_JBFUFQ010000062.1 coordinate 8,408, forward strand.
CCGAGGCCGCCGTCGATCGGCTGATCGACGCGGCGCGCGCCGCGCGCCCCCTGCACCCGCCGCCCGACTTCACGCGCGAGCCGATCCGCACGCCGCTCGGCCAGTTGCCCGACGAAGACGCCCGCAAGGCGGCACGGCAGCAGGCGCGCCGCGACACGCTCGACCTCGCCGCCTGGTGGCTGCAGGAGATGCGCGACACCCCGGCGCCGCTGGCCGAGCGCATGGTGCTGTTCTGGCACAACCACTTCGCGACCTCGGTGCAGAAGGTGCAGAGCCCGCAGGGCATGTTCAATCAGCAGCAGCTGTTGCGCACGCACGCGCTCGGCTCGTTCGCCGCGCTGCTGCACGGCATCGCGCGCGATCCGGCGATGCTGATCTACCTCGACGGCGCGGCCAACAAGGCGCAGGCGCCGAACGAGAACTTCGCGCGCGAGGTGATGGAGCTCTTCACGCTCGGCGAAGGGCAGTACCGCGAGCAGGACATCCAGGAAGCCGCGCGCGCCTTCTCCGGCTGGACCGTCGACCGTGCCGACTGGAGCGCCCGCCTGCGCCCGCGCCTGCACGACGGCGGCAGCAAGACCTTGTTCGGACGCAGCGCCGCCTACGACGCCGACGGCGCGCTCGAACAGCTGCTCGCGCAGCCGGCCGCGGCGCGCTTCATCGCCGGCAAGCTGTGGCGCGAGTTCGTCTCGCCGGTGCCGGAGCCGGCCACGCTGGAGCGCGTCGCCGCGCGGCTGCGCGACAGCGGCTGGCGCATCGACGCCGCGCTGCGCGAACTGCTGCTGAGCGATGCGTTCTGGGCGCCGGCCGCGCGCGCGGCGCTGATCAAGTCGCCGGTGGAACTGACGGTGGGCACGCTGCGCCAGTTCGATGCGAAGTTCGACGCGAATCCCGACGCGATGCTGCCRATCGCGCGCGCCAGCGCCAAGCTCGGGCAGAGCCTGTTCGTGCCGCCCAACGTGAAGGGCTGGCCCGGCTACACCGACTGGATCGACAGCACGACGCTGCTGGAGCGCAAGCGCTTCACCGAGCGGCTGTTCCGCGGCGTCGAGATGGGTGGCGTCGAGAAGGGCGGGGGCGGGCTGCGCTTCGATGCGGACGCGTGGCTCGCGCCGCTCGGCGCCCATGCCGACCGCGAGCCGGATGCCGCTACCAGGGCGCGCATCGAAATGGCCGTGCTGGCCGCGCCGCCCGTCAATCCGCTGCCGGCCGGCACGGTCGGGCTGTCGATGCTGCGGGCGTTGAGCCTGGACCCTGCGTTTCAACTGAAGTGACCCGGAGGCCGCGATGCGATCCACCCGTCGAGAATTCATGCGCCTGTCCAGCGCCGCCGTCGCCTGCAGCGGCCTCGTGCTGCCGGGTATTCCGTCCGCTGCGTGGGCCCAGGGCACGAACGGCCTGCAGGCCGCAGCCTCGGCCGCCGACCGCGTGCTGGTGCTGGTCGAGCTGAAGGGCGGCAACGACGGCCTGAACACCGTCGTGCCGTATGCCGATCCCGCGTACGCAGCGCTGCGGCCGACGCTCGCGCTGCCGCCCGCCGACCTGCTGCGGCTCGACGCCAGCCTCGGCCTGCACCCGTCGCTCGCGCCGCTGATCCCGCTGTGGGAGAAGCACGAGCTCGCGCTGCTGCTCGGCCTCGGCTACCCGCAGCCCAACCTGTCGCACTTCCGCTCGATCGAGATCTGGGACACCGCATCGGCGGCGCGCGAGTACCTCGACGAAGGCTGGGTGGCGCGCGCCTTCGATGCCGGGCTGCGCGGGCGTGGCCGCTTCACCGCCGAAGGCGTGGCCGTCGGCACCGCCGGGCTGGGCGCGCTGAGCGGCGCGCGCGCCGTCTCGCTGACCAGCGCCGAGGCCTTCGTCAACGAATCGCGCCTCGCGCGGCCGGCGGCGGTGCAGGGCAATGCGGCGCTCGCGCATGTGCTGAAGGTCGAGGCCGGCGTGCTGCAGGCGGCCGACGGCCTGCGCAACCCCGGCGCGCCGGCGCTGCGCACCGAGTTCCCGGCGCACGGCCTCGGCCAGGCGGTGCGCGCCTGCTGCACGATCGTCGCCGGCCAGGCCGGGCGCGGCGGCGTGCCGGTGTTCCACCTGACGCACGGCAGCTTCGACACCCACCGCGGCCAGCTGCCCACGCATGCGGCGCTGCTGAAGCAGCTGGCCGAGGGCCTGGCCGCGTTGCGCGAAGGCCTGGTCGAGGCCGGTGCCTGGGACCGCACGCTGGTGCTGACCTATTCGGAGTTCGGCCGCCGCGCGCGCCAGAACCAGAGCGGCRGCACCGACCACGGCACCGCCGCGCCGCACTTCGCGATGGGCGGCGCGGTGCGTGGCGGCGTGATCGGCCGCATGCCCGACCTGCAACGACTGGACACCAATCAGAACCTGGTCCACACGGCAGATTTCCGGCAGGTCTATGCGACCATCGCGCAGCGCTGGTGGGGCGTCGACCCGCAGGTGGTGCTGAACGGGCGCTTCGATGCGCTGCCGTTCATCACGGCCTGAACGACGTGCCGACGGCGCGCCACTCACAAGGAGGATCCATGACGATTCAATCGAAGCTCTCGCCCCTGGCCGCCGTCGCGGCCTTTGCCGCCGCGCTGGCGGCCGAACCCGCGCTCGCCAACGAGCCGCCGCTGCAGAACGTGGTGAGCCTGTCGGCCAGCGCCACCGTCGAGGTCAACAAGGATTTGTTGAACGTGACGCTCAGCACCACCCGCGAGGGCACCGATGCCGGCACCGTGCAGGCGCAACTGAAGCAGGCGCTCGACGCCGCGCTGGCCGAGGCCAAGCGCGTCGCGAAGCCGGGCGACATCGAGGTGCACACCGGCAACTTCTCGCTGTTCCCGCGCTACAGCCAGAAGGGCGGCATCAACGGCTGGCAGGGCACCGCCGAGCTGGTGGTCGAGGGCAAGGACATTCCCGGTATCGCCGCGCTCACCGCGAAGATCAGCACGCTGACGATCGCCCGCGTCGGCAGCAACCTGTCGCGCGAGCAGCGCGAGAAGGTCGAGGCCGATGTCGCCGCGCAGGCCATCGCCCGCTACCGCGCGAAGGCGGCCGAGTACGCCAAGCAGTTCGGCTTCGCCGGCTACACGCTGCGCGAGGTCAACATCGGCAGCAACGAGCCGGTGATGTACGCCGCCGCGCCGGTCGCCCGCATGAAGACGATGGGCGCCGCCGACGAGGCGCTGCCGGTCGAGCTGGGCAAGGGGAGCGTGACGGTCAGCGTCAATGGCTCGGTGGTGATGACCAAATAGACGACGAAGCAATCACTGCGCCGTCCAGCCGCCGTCCACTGCCCAGGCCACGCCGCGCACGTTGTCGGCGGCGGCCGAGCACAGGAACACGGCCAGGTCGCCCAGCTGCTGCGGCGTGACGAACTGCAGCGAGGGCTGCTTCTCGCCCAGCAGCTCGCGCTGCGCCTGCTCCACCGCGATGCCCTCGCGCGCGGCGCGGTCGTCGATCTGCTTCTGCACCAGCGGCGTCAGCACCCAGCCGGGGCAGATCGCGTTCGACGTGATGCCGGTCTGCGCGGTCTCGAGCGCGATCGACTTCGTGAAGCCGACGATGCCGTGCTTGGCGGCCACGTAGGCCGATTTCTGCGCCGACGCGACCAACCCGTGCGCCGAGGCGATGTTGATGATGCGGCCCCAGTTGCGCGCGCGCATGGCGGGGATCGCCAGCCGCGTGGTGTGGAAGGCCGAGCTGAGGTTGATCGCGATGATCGCGTCCCACTTGGCGGCGGGAAACTCCTCGACCGCCGCCACGTGCTGGATGCCGGCGTTGTTGACGAGGATGTCGACGCCGCCGAACTCGGCCTGCGCGTAGGCCATCATCGCCTCGATCTCGGCCGGCTTGCTCATGTCGGCCCCGTGGTAGCCGGCCTTCACGCCGAGCGCGGCCACCTCGGCGCGCGCCGCCTCGAATTCGCCGAAGCCGTTGAGCACCACGTTGGCGCCCTGGCGCGCCAGGCACAGCGCGATGCCGTGGCCGATGCCGCTGGTGGAGCCGGTGACGAGGGCGGTTTTTCCTTTGAGCACGGTGGGAACCTCCAGGTTGATACAGTCCATTATCGAAGAGGAAGCCCGGCCCATGCATGAACCCCGCCTGAACCACGTGCAATGCCTCGACACCCGCGGCCTGCATCGCATGGCCTGGTGGGAGTGGGGCGACGCTGCGAACCCGCGCGTGCTGGTGTGCGTGCACGGCCTGTCGCGCCAGGGCCGCGACTTCGACACCTTCGCGCAGGCGATGCAGGGAGAGTACCGCGTGGTGTGCCCCGATGTCGTCGGGCGCGGCGAATCCGACCGCCTCGCCGACCCGATGGGCTACCAGATCCCCGCCTACGTGGCCGACATGGTCACGCTGCTCGCGCGATTGAACGCCGGCACGGTGCACTGGGTCGGCACCTCGATGGGCGGGCTGATCGGCCTGGGGCTGGCGGCACTGAAGAACTCGCCGGTGTCGAAGCTGGTGCTGAACGATGTCGGTCCGAGCATCGAGCCGGCGGCGCTGGCGCGCATCGGCACCTACCTCGGCCTGCCGGCGCGCTGGCGCAGCCTGGAGGAGGCGGCCGACGCGCTGTGGAGCATCTCGCAGGGCTTCGGGCCGCACACACGCGAACAGTGGCTGGCGCTGACGCGGCCGATGCTGCGTGCCGACGCTGATGCCCATGGAGGGGGCTTCGTGCCGCACTACGACCCGCAGATCGCGCTGCCGTTCCGCGCGATCACGCCCGAGGCGGCCCGCGCCGGCGAGGCCGTGCTGTGGGGCATGTACGACGCCATCGCGTGCCCGACGCTGCTGCTGCGCGGGGCCGACTCCGACCTGCTGACCCGCGCCACCGCGCAGGCGATGACGCAGCGCGGCCCGCGCGCGCTGCTGCGCGAGTTCGACGGCGTCGGCCATGCGCCGATGCTGACCTCGCCCGAGCAGATCGCGGCCGTCCGGGAGTTCCTGCTGGCGTGAAGACCGGACTGCTCGACACCCACCAGGACGCGGCCCCGATCGTCCAGCTGGCCGCCGACACGCCCGGCGAGGCGGGCCGCGACGCCGAGGCTGCGCAGCTCGCGCGTGCGCGCGCCTTCGCCGAGCCGTTGCTCGATGGCCAGCTGCTCGACACCGGCGAAGACGCGCTGGTGCATGCCGACGGCGTCGCCGCGATCCTGCAGGGCATCGGCGCCGCGCCGTCGATGCGTGCCGCCGCCTACCTGGTCTACGCGAGCGACTACCTGAGCAAGCCGGAGGAGGTCGTCAGCAAGGCCTTCGGCGCGTCGTACGCGAGCCTGGTGCTGCACACCCGCAAGCTGGTGCAGATCCAGCGCGCCGCGCGCGAGGCGCGGGTGCATGCCGAGCAGCGCGCCGAGCAGACCGAGCGGGTGCGCAAGATGCTGCTCGCGTTCTCGCGCGACCTGCGCGTGGTGCTGCTGCGCCTGGCCTCGCGGCTGCAGACGCTGCGCCACTTCGCGAGCAGCAAGCAGCCGTGCCCGGCGGTGCTCGCGCGCGAGTCGCTGCAGGTGTTCGCGCCGCTCGCCAACCGGCTGGGCATCTGGCAGATCAAGTGGGAGATGGAGGACCTGTCGTTCCGCTTCATCGAGCCGGTGCAGTACAAGAACGTCGCCCGGCTGCTCGACGAGAAGCGCGTCGAGCGCGAGCAGGGCGTCGAGGCCTTCCGCTGCCGGCTCGGCGAGGCGCTGGCCGCGGCCGGGCTGCGCGCCGAGGTGCAGGGCCGGCCCAAGCACCTGTACAGCATCTGGAAGAAGATGCGCGGCAAGGGGCTGGATATCGACCGCGTGTTCGACGTGCGCGCGATGCGCGTGATCGTCGCCGACGTGCCCGACTGCTATGCGGTGCTGAGCCGGGTGCACGAGCTGTGGCCGCCGGTGCCGGGCGAGTTCGACGACTACATCGCGCGGCCGAAGGTGAACGGCTACCAGTCGCTGCACACCGTGGTGCAGGACGAGCAAGGGCGGGCGGTCGAGGTGCAGATCCGCACGCGGGCGATGCATGAGCATGCCGAGCACGGCGTTGCCGCGCACTGGGCCTACAAGGAGGCCGGCACCAAGGGCTATGCCGGCGTCAGCGCGAGCGGCGATTTCGACGCGCAGGTGGCCGAGGCACGCAAGGCGGTGCTGCGGCAACTGCTGGCGTGGGAGCGCGAGTTCATCGAGAGCGGCGACGAGGGCGGCGTCGAGCAGCGCAGCGAACGCGCGGCGCCCGGCGCGGCGTTCGACGACCGCATCTACGTCTTCACGCCCGATGCCGCGGTGATCGAGCTGCCGGCCGGCGCGACGCCGATCGACTTCGCGTACACCGTGCACACCGACCTCGGCCACCGCTGCCGCGGCGCCAAGGTCGACGGCACGATGGTGCCGCTGAACACCCGGCTGCAGAGCGGCCAGACCGTCGAGGTGACGACGATCAAGGAAGGCGGGCCGTCGCTCGACTGGCTGAACGACAACCTGGGCTACCTGCAGAGTTCGCGCTCGAAGGCCAAGGTGCGGGCCTGGTTCAATGCGCTCGCGCTGCGCGACACCATCGCGCGCGGCCGCGAGGCGGTCGAGAAGCTGCTGCAGCGTGAGGGCAGGACCTCGATGAAGCTCGACGACCTGGCGGCGCAGCTCGGCTTCCGCCATGCCGAGGCGCTGTTCGAGGTGGTCGGCAAGGACGAGTTCTCGCTGCGCAACATCGAGGCGCTGCTGCGCCCGCCCGAGCCGCAGCCCGACCCCGACGCGGTGATCACGCAGCGCCTGACCCGCCCCGAGGGCGAGGCGCCGAAGGGCGGCGTGCTGGTGGTGGGCGTCGAATCGCTGATGACCAGCCTGTCGCGCTGCTGCCGGCCGGCGCCGCCGGATGCGATCGGCGGCTACGTGACGCGCGGGCGCGGCGTGGCCATCCACCGCGCCGACTGCAGCAACTTCCGGCAGATGGCCGCGCGCAGCCCGGAGCGGGTGATCCAGGTCACCTGGGGCGAGCGGCGCGGCGACAAGCCCTCGCTGTACCCGGTCGACGTGCTGGTCGAGGCGGCCGACCGGCAGGGCCTGCTGCGCGACATCTCCGAAGTGTTCGCGAAGGAGAAGATGAACGTGACCGGCGTCAACACGCAATCGGTGAAGGACGTGCGCGGCGGCACCGCGTGGATGACCTTCACCGTCGAGGTCGCCGATTCGGCGCGGCTGAACCAGGTGCTGGCGGCGGTGGACCGCATCGGCGGCGTGCGAAGTGCACGCAGAAAGTGAGTCGGCCGATGAAGAAAATTTCGATGCCAGCCAGCTGCCGAAAAACTAATGCTATAGTCATGGACTCGGGCGATTAGCTCAGTGGTAGAGCGCCTCTTTGACGTGGAGGATGTCGGGAGTTCGACCCTCTCATCGCCCACCAAAAACGTCTGGAAATCAGGGCCTGTTCCGAAMGGGACAGGCCCTTTTTCTATGGTCCGCCCAGGGCCCAGGAGATCCTTCATGGAGATGACCCCGCGCCGCCGCGAACTGATCGACGCCCACGTGGCCGAGACGCACGCGCAGATGACTGAGCTGGCGTTCGAGCTGAACGACCTCGTGCGCTTCGCGCTGTCGGCTGCCAGGCCCAAGGGCAACAAGGTCTACTACCCGATGGACCCGGTGAACGAGGGCATCCGCAACTGGAAAGACCTGCAGCGCAAGCTCGCGAAGCTCACGGCGCGCGTCGACCAGGGTGTCGCGCGGCTGGGCGTGCAGCCGTTCGATCCGGAGGAGCCGGTGCAGGGCGATGTCGAATCCTGACGGGCCGGATCGGCCAGCGAATCCGCTGCTCACGGTCGACCAGGACATGACCGATGAGTTCGAGGGCATGGTGGAAACCTGGCCGAAGGCACTGGGAACACTGAAAGCGCTGTGCGAGAGCGGCGCGCACCCAGCGGCCCTTGCAACCGATCAGAGGCACCCCAACTAAGGTACGGCTCGTGCTGAGTGGCCCTGGGCAATCAGGGCCAGGCCCAGGGGGTGGTCCGTCTCATGTTCGATATCGAACAGGCTGGTCGCAGCGTCCGTCGCTCGGCGCATCCGTCGGCGCGCTCTCCATGAAAGGGACGCCGGCGCCGGGCGCCGCACGCAAGGCACACATGCCGCGCCACGGGCCGATCATCGCCGTCTTCGTCGCGATGACCCTCCTGCAGGCGTCGGTGGCGGCGTTCAGCATCCAGATGCTTTCCACGGTTCGAGCCTACATCACGGGGGAGAGCCTCTACTCCAAGGGGCAGAGGGACGCGCAGCTCTACCTCCTGGACTATGCCGAAGGGCACCGCGAGGCGGACTACCAGCACTTCATGTCGGCGCTTGCGAACTCGCTTGGCGATCGCGCCGCTCGCGAGGCGCTCCAACAGGCAGAGCCGGACATCGCCGCCGCGAGGCGTGGGTTTCTGGAGGGCGGCAATCACCCGGGCGATATCGACGGCCTCATCCGCATGTTTCGCTTGTTCCAGCACGTTTCCTTCATATCCACGCCCATCGCGACCTGGACGGAGGGCGATCGGACGATCGAAGAGATGCGCGGCCTGGTCGACCGTGCGCGGCAGCGAATCCTCGCAGGCGATCCTCGATCCGCAGAGGTCGACGAGATGCGCCGCAGGGGCCCGGAGCTGAACGAACGGCTCACTCGACTCACCAGCGCGTTCTCGCTCCAGCTGGGCGAAGCGTCCAGAACGACCCAGAAGCTGCTGTTGGGCCTCAATGCCTTCATCGCCCTCTTGCTGACGGTCTCCGGGCTCATCTTCATCCGCCGCAGCGCCCGTCTCCAGGCGGCGACCGAGCTCCGCATGGAGCGACTGATCGATGCGGTGACCGACGGCGTCGTGACGGTGGACGAGCAGCGAACGGTGGTCCTCTTCAATCGTGCCGCTGAAAGACTCTTCAGCGTGGGCGCCGCCGAGGCGTTGGGGACATCGGTCGACAGGTTCGTGAGGCTGCCGGACGGGGCGGCCGTCCCCCTGGTGCCGACGACGTCCGAGTCCCTTCTGGAGCTCGAGGGAGCGCGTGAGGATGGCGCCGGGTTTCCGGCCGAGGCGTCACTCTCGCGACTGGAAACCGAGCGTTCAGCGCTGACGACGATCGTATTGCGAGACGTGACGGCGAGGCGATCGGCAGACATCGAGCGACGCGCCCGCGAAGCATCGGAGGCCTCCAACCGAGCGAAGACCGAGTTCCTCTCGCGCATGAGCCACGAGTTGCGCACACCGCTGAACGCGGTCATCGGTTTCTCCAAGCTGCTCCGGATGGACGCCTCCAGGCCGCTATCCGTCAGCCAGCTCGAACGTGTTCAGTACATCGAGAATTCCGGTGCCCACCTGCTGGCGCTCGTCAACGATGTGCTCGATCTCTCACGAATCGAGTCTGGGGGGGTTGCGGTCTCGACGCAGGCCGTGCGACTGCTTCAGGTGGTCGAGGAAGCCGCCACGATGGTGTCGCCCCTGGTGACGGCAGCCGGCATCGAAATCTTCCTGTCCGCCGCCGTCTCGGGGCACATCGATGCCGAGGCAGGCATCCTGGCAGCAGCGCGCGCGAAGGACATCGAAGTCAAGGCGGACCCGGTTCGCCTGCGGCAGGTGCTCGTCAATTTGCTGAGCAACGCCGTCAAGTACAACAAGCCGGGTGGTCGCGTCACGCTGACCTGGGAGGTCTGCGGCGCCGACTGCGTCGTGAGGATCGTCGACACAGGGCGCGGCATCGCTGCCGACCGGTTCGCGCGCCTTTTCGAACCGTTCAACCGCCTGGGGGCTGAATCCTCCACCGTGGAGGGGACCGGCATCGGGCTCGTCCTGTCGAGGCAACTCACCGAGATGATGGGAGGCACGCTCGTCATCAGCAGCGTCTGTGGCGAAGGGACGTGTGCGATCTTGTCCCTGCCGCTGTCAGATCGGCCCATCGTCAATGCGGATTCCCCGCGGAGCCACAGACTCCCCGGCAGCAACAGGCGCCCCCTGAGGGTGCTCTACGCAGAGGACAACGAGGTGAACGCCGAACTGGTACGCCAGATCGTCACATTGCGGCACGGCGTGTCGCTTCGCGTCGCGACCAACGGTGAGCGCGCGCTCGAGATGGCACGGCTCGACGCCCCGGATCTGATGCTCGTCGACATGAACCTTGGCGACATGACGGGAGTCCAGCTCGCCAAGGAGCTGCAGCGGGATCGGTCCACCCGCGAGATCCACCTGGTCGCACTTTCGGCCGACGCGCTTCCGGAGCAGATCAGGACCGCGCTTGGCTGCGGGTTCGAGAGCTACCTGACCAAGCCGATCGTGTTCGAAGAACTGCTCGCGATGCTGGACAAGCACAGCCAGCAAGCCTGCGCATAGAGCCCGGTCGCGGGAGTGGGGGGCGTCGGCGCCCGCACGATCAGGCAGGCCGTGTAACCGTGCGACACACCATGGGCTGTCGACCAGGTTACCGGCACGGTTCATGCACCCACTTGCAACACAACCGCAGGGGATGCCATGTCAACCGAGTTTCGTCGAACAGGTAACTTGAAGAACATCGGCAGCTATCCGGTCTGGCTGCAGCGCGTCGTTCATGAAACGACGCCGCACAAGCGTCGCGTGGTCGAGCACGAGCTCTTCGCTCTGATGAGAGAAGCCAGGTTGCCGCTGCCGGCGATGCGCCGCTTCCTGGTGGGCGTATGGCCGACCATCGAGCAATTCCCCCGGTTCATGGCAATGAACCTGAAAAAGGTGGGCTATGGCGACAGCGTGGGCGAGGACATGGCGCGGCGCTACCTGATCCAGAACATTCGCGTCGAACAGAAGCACTCCGAGCATTGGGCCACCTGGGCTGGGGCAGCCGGGTTGACGCTCGACGACCTGCGAGYCGGGGAGGATGCCGAAGAACTCGAGGCCTTGGCGCACTGGTGCTGGTATGTCTGCGACAAGGCGAGTCTTGCGGTCGCGATGGCCGCGACGAACTATGCAGTCGAAGGCGCGACGGGTGAGTGGTCGTGCGTGGTGTGCTCGAAGGACACCTACTCGAAATCGCTCCCGGACGAGATTCGCGTTCCAGCGATGCGATGGCTGAAGGTCCATGCCGAGTACGACGACACGCATCCCTGGGAGGCGCTGGACATTGTCGCGACCTTGCTCGGCCACGCACCGTCGAGTGCGGATGTGGCCGCCGTGCGGCGTGCGGTCCGGTCGAGCTACCGCTACATGGAGATGTCGCTCGACGCCGCGATGATGGCAGCGACGCGCGGCGATTTTGACGAAACGGCTTCCAACGCATCGACCTTGGGTGCCTTCGACGCACTCCACGCCGCATAGACGGAAGCCGGTACCTCGGTCACTTCGCCGCAGCCGGGAACGCCGGCAGCTTGCCGATGTCGCGCGGGTCGTGCTGGATGATGACCGTCGCCTTCAGGTTCTTCGCGATCTGCTTGACGCGCTGGATCGACGCGAGGGTCTGCGCGCGGTCGTAGTTGAAGCCCGGCACGCCGTCGTGCTCGTAGTTCTCGTGGAAATGCACGGCATCGCCGCTCAGGATCACCGGCCCCATCTCCTTCAGGCGCACGAGCAGGATGCTGTGCCCCGGCGTGTGGCCCGGCGCGCGCAGGATCATCACGGTGCCGTCGTCGAACACGTCCTTGTCGGCGCTCAGCGGCTCGACCTTGCGCTTCTCGGCGATCCACTCGGCGAAGCCTTTCACGTTCGCACTGGCCATCGGCGGGGTGGCGTTGATGCCGTCCCAATCGCCCTTGCCGATCAGCAGCGTTGCATTCTTCAGCGGGGCCAGCTGACCGGTGTGATCGGCGTGGTAGTGGCTGATGCCGACGTACTTCACGTCTTCGGCGTTGACGTTGATCTGCTTCAGCAGATCGGCCAGCGGCTTGTTGGTCGCACTGGGAACGGAGCCCGGCAGATAACCCGTGTCCCAGACCATCACGTCCGCGCCGTGGCGGATGACATAGCAGCTGAAGGTGAAGGGCTTCGTCGTCTCGGTGTAGGCGAAGGCGTCGCTGAAGCGCCTCGGGTCGTTGGTCCCGGTGCCGCAATCGAGCCGCGTCAGCGTGACCTCCTGGGCTGCTGCCGAAAGAGAGAGAAGGGCGCCCACGCCGAGCGCCAACCAGAAGCGTGATTTCATTTTTTCTCCTTGTTCATGACCGAGGGGAGTGGTGTTCGGGATGCCTCTGCCTGCATCTTAGAACGCCGCTTCCCGCGGTTCGCACACACTAGGGGTCAGGCGCTGTGCACCCCACGCTTGAAAGGAATGACGATGCCGCCGACTTTCGTTGATGCCTCTCTGTCCGACACACCGTCGCCCTCGCTCGCGCCGCTGCGTGAACGCGTGTTCGGCCCCAACCCCGCCACGGTGTGGATGACCGGCCTCAGCGGTGCCGGCAAGTCGACGCTCGCCGCGGTGCTCGAACGCACGCTGCTGCAGGCCGGGCGGGCCGTGCTGATGCTCGATGGCGATGTGGTGCGCGAGGGCCTGAACCGCGACCTCGGCTTCACCGATGCCGACCGCGACGAGAACATCCGCCGCATCGCCGAGGTCGCGCGCCTCGCCAACGAGGCCGGCCTGATGGTGCTCGCCGCGGTGATCTCGCCCCGCGCCGCACACCGTGCCGCGGCGCGCGAGCGCATCGGCAGCGGGCGTTTCGTCGAGGTGCACCTGAGCACCTCGCTGGCCACTTGCGCGGCGCGCGATCCCAAGGGCCTGTACGCGCGCGCGAAAGCCGGCGGGCTGGCCAACTTCACCGGCATCGGCTCGGCCTACGAGGTGCCCACGCAGCCCGAACTGCGGCTGGACACCGGCGAGCTGTCGCCGGCCGACGCCGCGGCCCAGGTGCTGGCGCTGCTGCAGGCGCGCGGGCATCTGCGGTCCGGCCGGTAACATTCCCACCGCATGGAAGTAGCCCGCGACAGCGCCTGGCTCGGCGACGCCCACCCCCAAAAGCTGCAGGAAACGCCGCTGACGCGTTTCCTGCGCGCCGTGATGTGGGGCGCGGCGATCCTGCCGCTGGCGGGCTTCATCGCCGCGAGTTGGTGGGCCTGGCAGGTGGCCCACGACGATGGGCGCAGCACGCTGGTGCGCACCAGCGACGTGGCGGCGCGGCATGCGATGCGCATCTTCGAATCCTCGCGCGAGATCGCCGAGAAGTCGCTGCGCTTCGTCGGCGCATCCGACGACGAGGTGCGCGCCAACGAAGCGGCGCTGCGCCTGCGGCTGATGGACATCAGCACCGGCATCCCGGGCGTGCGCTCGATCTCGGTGTGGGATGCGCAGGGCCAACACCTGGTCGGCACCGGGTTCCCGGTCGGCTCGGGCAGCGTCTCGATCGCCGACCGCAACTACTTCCAGCAGATGAAGGCCACGCAGGCCCGGCTGGTCATCGGCGACGTCGTGCTCGGCCGGGCCTCCGGCATGCCGGCGCTGAGCATCGCGGTGCGCCGCCCGCGCGCCGACGGCAGCTTCGGCGGCATGGTCGTCATCGCGCTTCAGCCGGCGGTGTTCGAGGAGTTCTACCGCTCGATCGCGCTGGAGGAAGCCGACGTCAGCACCTTCACGCTGTTCAAGGCCGACGGCACGCTGCTGACGCGCTGGCCGCTGCCGCCGGCCCCGATCACGCGGCTGCCCGACACGAGTCCGGTGGTCACCGCGGTGCGGCAGGGGCAGCATGCGGGCGTGCTGAGCTTCCGCTCCAGCTTCGATGGCGCATTGCGCACGGTGAGTTTCCAGCAGGTGCACGACCTGCCGGTGTACGTCAGCAGCTCGCTGCGCGACGACGCGATCCTCGCCGACTGGAACCGCCTGGTCGCGCTGCTCGCGGCGATCACGCTGCCGGTGACGATCGGCCTCGTGTACGTGGCCTGGCTCGCGCTGCGCAAGACGCAGCTCGAGCAGCGCATGGCGATCGAGTTCCATGCCGAGGCGCGCAAGCGCGAGCAGGCCGAGAAGGCGTTGCTGCAATCGCAGAAGCTGGAGGCGCTGGCCCAGCTCACCGGCGGCGTGGCCCACGACTTCAACAACCTGCTGGCGATCGTCAACAGCAACCTGCACGTCGTGAGGAAGCTGCGGCCGGACGTGGCCGAGATGAAGCAGATCGGCGCGATCGCCCGCGCGGTGGGCTCGGGCGCGCGGCTGACGCGGCAGCTGTTGTCGTTCTCGCGCCGCCAGGCGCTGAAGCCGGAGCGGGTCGACCTGGCGGCGTGGCTGCCGGCGGTCTCCGAGCTGCTGAAGGCGACGCTGGGCAGCGGTGTCGCGCTGTCGCTGGAGGTGGCGGCAGAGGTCGCGCCGATCCGCGTCGATGTCGGTGAGCTGGAGCTGGCGCTGATCAACCTGGCATCGAACGCGCGCGATGCGATGCCGGGCGGCGGGCGTTTCTCGATCGAGGTGAGCCAGGAGCCGGCTGCTGCGGAATCTGCCGCCGCGCCGGGGCGGGTGCTGATCCGTGCGACCGACACCGGCACCGGCATCGAGCCGGCGTTGCTCGCCAGGGTGTTCGAGCCGTTCTTCACGACCAAGCCGGCCAGCAAGGGCAGCGGCCTGGGCCTGAGCCAGGTGCAGGGCTTCTGCGTGCAGGTGGGGGGCAGTGCCGAGGTTCGCTCGGAGCCGGGGCAGGGCACGTCGATCCTGATGTGGCTGCCGGCGCAGCCGGCGTCGCTGCCGGATGCCGTGGCCGCCTCCGGGCCCGAGCCGGCCTTCGTCAGCGGCAGCGTGCTGCTGGTGGACGACAACGACGAGGTCGTCGACGCCACCGCGGAGATGCTGCAGGCCAGCGGCTTGCAGGTGCGCAGCGTGCGATCGGCCGATGCGGCGCTGGATGCGCTCGCCGACTCGCAGGGCGAACTCGACCTGGTGTTCTCGGACGTCTCGATGCCCGGCGAGATGGACGGCATCCAGCTGGCCCACGAGATCCGCCGCCGCTGGCCGGCGCTGCCGGTGGTGCTGCTGACCGGCTACGCGACGCGGGTGCACGACGCGACGGCAGCCGGCTTTCGCGTGCTCAGCAAGCCGGTCGGTGCGCAGGCGCTCCTGGAGGAGTTCGTGCGCGCGACGCGAGGGCGCTGAGCGGCGTTAGGCGTCACCCCCGTGGTGTCGTCAGTGGCGTGCAGGCGGGCCGTCTTCGTCCACCTCATCATCGGCCGCATCGTCGGCGATGGCTTCCACATCGTCGGATGCGTAGGGACGGCCTGCGGCATTGGTGGCCCACGTCGGGTCGCTGACCAGGTGGTCCGGCAGGATGTCGGCCGCATCGTCGAGGTCGTTGCCGGTGGCCGATCCACGCTCGCCGGTGCCGCGCGCATCGCTGTCGCTGTCGCGGTGCACCGGCAACGCGCCGAGTTCGCCGGGGTTGTCGGCGTCGGTGGGCATCGCGCGTTCGCCCTGCACGTCGCTGCCGCTGTCCGAGCTGTCGCTCGGGCCGAGCGCGTCCACGTCACGGCCGATGGCGCGGGGAGCGGCGCGTTCGCCGCCGAGGATGCTGCTGTTCGACATCGTTGGTCCTTTCACGGTGATCGAAGCGGTCGCGCGGTGCGCGCGACCCATGGGTGCAGACTAGGTCGCGCGCAGCGCAGGGTCTGTAGGACTTGGGCCTGCCTGCGGGCGGGAGAAGTTCGAGCGGGAAAACCCTTCGCGGCCCAGGGCGGCACGCTCCTAGAATCATTTGTGCAACCGCACATGACCCGACCACGCGACCCCACCGGGTCCCACAAGGAGTTTGCTGAATGGCCTCGACTCGCCGCCCTCCCGCCAAGACGGAAGGCGCTGCTCACGAATCTGCCAAGGAAGGCACCGCCGTCAGCACGACCCGCGTGTTGAAGAAGTACCCGAACCGCCGCCTGTACGACACGCAGAACAGCAGCTACATCACGCTGGCCGACGTGAAGGCGATGGTGCTGGCAGGGCAGGATTTCGTCGTGCGCGACGCCAAGACTTCCGAAGACCTGACGCGCAGCATCCTGCTGCAGATCATCCTCGAGGAGGAAACCGGCGGCGTGCCGATGTTCTCGTCGCAGACGCTCGCGCAGATCATCCGCTTCTACGGCCATTCGATGCAGGGCGTGATGGGCAGCTACCTCGAGAAGAACCTGCRGGCCTTCACCGACATGCAGGCCCGCTTCACCGAGCAGTCGAAGGGCCTGAATCCCGAGTTGTGGACGCAGTTCCTGAACGGGCAGGCGCCGGGGATGCAGGGCGTGATGGGGAATTACCTCGAGCAATCGCGCAGCATGTTCGAGCAGATGGCCAAGCAGGCGGAGGCCCTTTTCCCGGGAATGCCCGGTTTCGTGCCTCCCAAGCGCTGATTCCAGCCCGTCCGCACCCGCGGGGCTTCGCCAATCGGCGAAAATCCGCGGATGACACAAGACCTGCTGGCGACAGCCACCCCCACGGCGTCCGCCTCCCCCAAGATCGGTTTCGTCTCGCTCGGCTGCCCGAAGGCGCTGACCGATTCCGAGCTGATCCTCACGCAACTGCGCGCCGAGGGCTACGACACCTCCAAGACCTTCGCCGGGGCCGACCTGGTGATCGTCAACACCTGCGGCTTCATCGATGACGCCGTCAAGGAAAGCCTGGACACCATCGGCGAGGCGCTGGCCGAGAACGGCAAGGTCATCGTGACCGGCTGCCTGGGCGCCAAGGCCGGCGACGGCGGYGGCAACCTGGTGCGCCAGATGCACCCGAGCGTGCTGGCCGTGACCGGCCCGCATGCCACGCACGAGGTGATGGACGCGGTGCACCTGCACGTGCCCAAGCCGCACGACCCGTTCATCGACCTGGTGCCGGCGCAGGGCATCAAGCTGACGCCGCGCCACTACGCCTACCTGAAGATCAGCGAAGGCTGCAACCACCGCTGCAGCTTCTGCATCATCCCCAGCATGCGCGGCGACCTGGTCTCGCGCCCGGTCGGCGACGTGCTCGGCGAGGCGCAGCGGCTGTTCGAATCCGGCGTCAAGGAACTGCTGGTGATCAGCCAGGACACCAGCGCCTACGGTGTCGACGTGAAGTACCGCACCGGTTTCTGGGACGGCAAGCCGGTGCGCACCCGCATGCTCGACCTGTGCGAGAAGCTCGGCGAGCTGGCCGAGCGCCACGGCGCCTGGGTGCGGCTGCACTACGTCTACCCGTACCCGCACGTCGACGAGGTGCTGCCGCTGATGGCCCAGGGCCGCGTGCTGCCCTACCTCGACGTGCCGTTCCAGCATTCGCACCCCGACGTGCTGAAGCGCATGAAGCGCCCGGCCAACGGCGAGAAGAACCTCGACCGCCTGCAGCGCTGGCGCGAGATCTGCCCGCAACTGGTGGTGCGCAGCACCTTCATCGCCGGCTTCCCGGGCGAGACCGAGGCCGAGTTCGAGCACCTGCTCGACTTCATGCGCGAGGCGCGCATCGACCGCGCCGGCTGCTTCGCGTACTCGCCGGTCGAGGGCGCGACGGCCAACGCGCTGCCCGATGCGGTGCCGGCCGAACTGCGCGAGGAGCGCCGCGCGCGCTTCATGGCGGTGGCCGAAGAGGTGTCGGCCGCCAAGCTGCGCGAGCGCGTCGGCGCGACGATGCAGGTGCTGGTCGATTCGGCCCCGGCGCTCGGCCGCAAGGGCGGCATCGGCCGCAGCTATGCCGATGCGCCCGAGATCGACGGCCATGTGAAGTTGCTGCCGCCGGAGAAGGCCTCGAAGACGCTGAAGGTCGGCGAGTTCACGAAGGCACGCATCGTCGGCACCCAGGGACACGACCTGGTCGCACAACCCATCTGAAATGGCGGCCGACGACAAGCCGGACCAACGCACCGCGCTGATCCACCACCCCTACGTGCCGCCGGCCGGTTTCGGCGCGGTGGCACCGGGCGTGTACAAGGCGTCGACGGTGATCTTCCCGACGACGGCCGCGCTGCATGCGCGCACCTGGCGCGAGAAGACCGGCTACACCTACGGCCTGCACGGCACGCCGACCAGCTTCACGCTGGAAGAGCGCATCGCCACGCTCGAAGGCGGCCTGCACACGCTGCTGGTGCCGAGCGGGCTGGCCGCGATCACGCTGGTCGACATGGCGCTGCTGAAGAGCGGCGACGAGTTGCTGATCCCCGACAACGCCTACGGCCCCAACAAGGAGCTGGCGCGCCACGAGCTGGCGCGCTGGGGCATCGCGCACCGCTTCTACGACGCGATGGACCCGACCTCGCTGCAGGCCGCGATCGGCCCGGCGACGAAGCTCGTCTGGCTGGAGGCTGCGGGCTCGGTGACGATGGAATTCCCGGACCTGCCGGCCTTGATCAGGATCGCCCGCGATGCCGGCGTCACCTGCGCGCTCGACAACACCTGGGGCGCGGGGCTGGCGTTCGACCCGTTCGCGCTCGGCGTCGACATCTCGATCCAGGCGCTGACGAAATACCCGTCCGGCGGCGCCGACGTGCTGATGGGCTCGGTGACCACGCGCGACGAGCCGTTGCACCTGAAGCTGAAGTTCACGCACATGCGCATGGGCTGGGGCGTCGGCGCGAACGACGTCGAGTTCGTGYTGCGCGCGCTGCCGTCGCTCGCGCTGCGCTATGACGCGCAGGACCAGGCGAGCCGCACGCTGGCGCGGTGGTGGGCGGCGCGGCCGGAGGTGGCGCAGGTGCTGCACCCGGCGCTGCCGGCGTCGCCGGGGCACGCGGCCTGGCGGGCGCTGTGCACGCGCGCCGCCGGGCTGTTCTCGGTGGTGTTCGACGAGCGGTTCTCGATCGCGCAGGTCGAGGCCGTCGTCGACGCGCTGCGGCTGCACAGGATCGGCTACTCGTGGGCCGGGCCGGTCAGCCTGGTGGTGCCGTACGAGCTGAAGGCGATCCGCCGGCAACCGGCATGGAACGGTGCGCTGCTGCGCTTCTCGGTGGGGCTGGAGGCGGTCGACGACCTGATCGCCGATTGCGAGCAGGCGCTCGGGGCCTTGAAGGGCTGAAGGTCCGACCGGACTTCAGTCCTTGGTGGGCGCGGACACCTTGTGCCGCATCAGGCGGCCTTTCTCGCGGTCCCAGTCCTTCTTCTTCTCGGTGTTGCGCTTGTCGTGCTCGGCCTTGCCCTTGGCCAGCGCGATCTCGGCCTTCACGAGGCCGCCCTTGTAGTGCAGGTTCAGCGGCACCAGCGTGAAGCCGCGCTGCTCGACCTTGYCGACCAGGCGCTTGATCTCTTCCTTGCGCATCAGCAGCTTCTTGGTGCGGTCGGCCTCGGGGTTGACGTGGGTCGACGCGCTGCGCAGCGCATTGATGCGGCAGCCGATCAGGTAGAGCTCGCCATCGCGGATCAGCACGTAGCCGTCGGTCAGCTGCACCTGGCCGGCGCGGATCGCCTTGATCTCCCAGCCGTGCAGCACCATGCCGGCCTCGTAGCGTTCCTCGAGGTGGTAGTCGTAATGGGCTCGGCGGTTTTCGGCAATCGACATGGGGTCCAGATGAGGCGCGTGGCGCTCAATACAATCCGGCGATTGTATGAAGCATGTCAAGAAGTCCGTCCTCCTTTGGTATTCGCCGCACGAGATGTACTCGCTCGTGACCGACATCCCGAGCTATCCGCAGTTCCTGCCGTGGTGCGAACGCGCCGAGGTGCTGGGCGAAGACGGCACCGGCGTCACTGCCCGGTTGCAGCTGTCGTTCGCCGGTGTCGGCCAGGCCTTCACCACCCGCAACGAGAACGTGCCCGACGAGAGCGTCCACATGATGCTGGTCGACGGCCCGTTCTCGACGCTCGACGGCACCTGGCGCTTCCTGCCGCTGGCCGCACCCGGGTCACCGGGCCAGGGTGGGCAGGCGGCCTGCAAGATCGAGTTCGAGCTGCGCTATGAATTCGCCAACGGCGCGCTGGAGCTGGTGATCAGCCCGGTGTTCGACCGCATCGCCAACACGCTGGTCGATTCGTTCGTCAAGCGGGCGGAACAGGTGCATGGACCCCGCTGATCCCGTCGAGCTGGCGATCGAGGTCGCCTGGAGCCCGCAGGCGGGCGAGGTGAGGGTGGTGCCGCTGCGGCTGCCCGCCGGCAGCACGGTGCACGATGCGCTGYGGCAGGGCGGTGTGCTGGAGGCCGGCTCGGGGATGGACCTGACGCACTGCCGGATCGGCGTCTGGGGCCACCTGCGCGAGCTGGGCGATGTGCTGCGGGACCGCGACCGGGTGGAGGTCTGGCGCGCGCTGCGCGTCGATCCCAAGGAGGCGAGGCGCCAGCGCTCCAGACGAGGCTGACGGTCCCTCGCTGGCGGCTTACTTGCAGTCGGACGCGATGATGTCGCGGGTGCGCTTGGTCTCGTCGGCGCGGCCCTTGTCGTCGAGGATCTCGCGTTCGCCGTTGGCGTTCGTGCGTGCCATGCGGATGCCGTCTTCGAGCGTCTTCAGCTGCCCCTTGGCGCGCGTGCAGTTCTCGGCGCGCACGGCGGCGAGCTTCTCTTCCTCGGCCTTGCGCTTGGCGGCGTCGTCCTGCTCGGTCTTGCGGCGCTTGGCCTCGAGGTCCGGGTCGACCAGCTTCGGGCCGCTGGCCGCGGCGGCTGCCGGCGTGGCCTCGGCCGGGG
>NZ_JBFUFQ010000063.1:0-28290 GCF_056403355.1 Rhizobacter sp. P2_H3
GGTCCGCGCAATGACGAAGGGCGGCGGCGCTAGCGTGAGCGGGTCGAACGCCGCGACCCCGCCGGACGCTGCCGAATGGGGCGACTTCGCGGCCGACCTGGACATCGCCTACGCGTACCGCCAGTTCGCAGGCAAATCGCGCGACGAGGCCTTGCTGCTGTTCGAGCAGAGCGACGTGCTGTCGCGCGCCGAAGACCTGGGCGCGATGCCGGCCGGGCCGTTCCGCTACTACATGCCGGTGTTCCGCGACTTCGTCGTCTCGCCGCGCATCTTCGAGCTCAACCAGGGCCTCTACGCATCGACGGCGGCCGATGCGTTCCTGAACCTGATCATGCGGCGGCTCGAGGACGAGCCGCAGGTCATCGAGCCGTTGATGCCGGAGCTGTTGCCGGCCGTCGAGTACCTCGCCGAGAACCAGGCGCGCTACGACGCCGACGAGGATGTCTACGGCAGCTTCTTCGACGTGCTGGCGGCGATCCGCGAATCGCTGCGCGTGCTGTCGGGCGGGCCGACGATCCCGGGGCC
Source organism: Rhizobacter sp. P2_H3 (assembly GCF_056403355.1). Taxonomy (NCBI): domain Bacteria; kingdom Pseudomonadati; phylum Pseudomonadota; class Betaproteobacteria; order Burkholderiales; family Sphaerotilaceae; genus Rhizobacter; species Rhizobacter sp. P2_H3. Next base: position 526 of record NZ_JBFUFQ010000063.1, read on the forward strand.
GCCGGCGCGCTACCTGCACCTGAAGCCCGGCGGTGCGCTGCCCGACCTGTCGGCGCTCGCGCCGTTCCGCGCGGTCGTGATGATCGATGCCAAGCTGACGCTGACCTGGCAGATCGAGGTCAGCGACTGGCTGGTCGACAGCGGCTGCCTGCACGTGATGCCCTGGGGCAAGGACGCGAGCCTGTGGGATCACTCGGTCGCGATGGCCAACCTGGAGCAGTGCGGCTTCGGGCCGATCCCGAAGGAGGCGCAGGTCGTCACGGTGTCGCACGAGGTCGAGTCGCTGGGCGAGGTGCTGTGGTTCTGCAAGAACTGCGCGAACCATCCGGTGGTGGCGCTGCAGCACACGGTGCTGATCGAGATCAGCGATGTGGGGGATGAGGAGATGGTGCTGCGGGCGTATGCGGATGCGTGACATGCCAGCCCGTCGCGCCGCCTTCGTCCCATCGCAGCAACCCCGTTCGCCCTGAGCAGGGGCCGAGCCTGCCGAGGGCCCGTGTCGAAGGGTTGGTGCCGAAGCGCGCCGACGTCATCAGGCCATGCAGCGCCCTCACGGTGCTCCGTCGAACCGCTCGCCCAGGCGCTCAGCCTCTTCTGAAACGAGCAGCAATGCGGTGATCGCCATGCGTCGCAGCGCGTCATGCTGCCTGCGGTCGAGCAGCGGCTCCTGATCGTCCGCCAGCGCCCAGACGTCCTGCTCCGCGAGTTCGAGCAGGTGCCGTGTGCCATCGGTGACGTCGATCACCTGGGCGAGCAGGCGTCTCATTCGCCGGGCCGTCATCGGCTGCCTTGAGCGGAGGGGCATGGCGTCGGCCTTCCATCGCGCCGTGCGGTCAGGCAAAGCGCCGTATGCGAATTAGTGTTTATGCGAATGAGAGCATAGCATCGACAGTTCCGGGCGTGAAACCCAGTTTGTCCCAGCAATTCGGCGAGTGTGTACGAACCCTGCGAACCGAGGCCGGCCTGAGCCAGGTCGAGTTCGGCGAGCGCTGCGGGTTCTATCAGACCTACCTGAGCCGGATCGAGAACGGCCATGCGAACCCGACGCTCAACGCCATCGAGGTCATTGCCAATGCGTTGGGGATGACGGTCTTCGACCTGTTTGACCAGATCCGGCCCGCGACTGGGACACGTCGGAAGTGACGTCTCTCACCTCATGAAACGCCTCGCTCGCCATGCATTCGCTCTGCTGTTGAGCCTCTGCTTCGGATCTGCCCATGCCGATGCCTTCTTCAAGCTCGTCGGCTACCAATGCAACACGAAGGCAGATCGGCTGATCCTGACCTACGACGCGGCCGCCAACGGTGCGGGTCAGCTGATGCTGGAATCGAAGACGGCTCAGCAATGGGATCCATGGGATCTCATCCACATGGACGACGAGGCCATCATCCAGTCGACGACGACGGTGCAAGGCAGTTGCGTCCTGAGCGACGGCGTCTATGCCGTCGAGCTTGGCCCGGTGCCCGGAAACAGGAACACCGTGGGCCGCTGCGGCGCCTGGATCTCGGCCTGGGCCGAAGTGCGTCGCGGAAATCGCGTGATCTACCCGCGCACCGATTTCGAGTCGGGTGTGGGTTGCTTCTTTGCTGACGGCGTGATCACGACCCGTGTGGAGATCGCACCCAGGCGCAGCCGGCATCGCATCACCCGACATCCCGCGGAGAATCTGTTGAGCGACACCTCCGCCATGCATTGACGCCAACCGGTAGAGTAGCCCCCAAGGAGGGCACGCCATGCTTGGAGCCATCGCCGGCGACGTGATCGGATCGATCTACGAGTGGAACAACATCAAGACCAAGGCGTTCGATCTGATCGGACCCCGCTGCACCTTCACCGACGACACCGTGCTGACCGTCGCGCTGGCCGAGGCCATCCTCGATGACAGCGACTACGTGCCCGTACTGAAGGCCTACGCCAACCGCTACCCGCGGGCCGGCTACGGCAGCCGGTTCAAGCAATGGGTGCGTTCCGACGACCCCACGGCGTACTACAGCTGGGGCAACGGCGCCGCGATGCGCATCAGCCCGGTCGGCTTCGCGTTCGGCTCGCTTGATGAAGTGCTGGCCAAGGCCGACCACTACACCCGCGTCACGCACGACCACCCGGAAGGCATCAAGGGCGCGCAGGCCGTCGCGGCCAGCATCTTCCTGGCCCGCACCGGCAGCAGCCGCGACGACATCAAGCGCTACGTCGAGACCACCTTCGGCTACGACCTGTCGCGCCGGCTCGACGACATCCGCCTCGTCTACCGCTACGACAGCTCGTGCCAGGGCACGGTGCCCGAGGCGATCATCGCCTTCCTGGAGTCGACCGACTTCGAGGATGCGATCCGCAATGCGATCTCGATCGGCGGCGACAGCGACACCATCGCCTGCATCACCGGCGGCATCGCCGAGGCCTTCTACGGCGGGGTTCCGCCGGCCATCGCCCAACCGGTGATGAGGATCCTGGACGGCTTGCTGCTCAACACGACGAAGCGGTTCATGCAGTCGTACATGCCGGACGCGTCGAAATGACCGCACCTGAGCAGGCCTCGCTGCGGCCCATGACGATGGACGACTACGACGCGGTGATCGAGCTGATGAAGGCCACGCCAGGCGTCTCGTTCCGCGAGGCCGATTCGCGCGACGCCACGGCGCGCTACCTCGAGCGCAATCCCGGCCTGAGCTTCGTCGCCGAGAAGAACGACCGATTGGTGGGCTGCGTCATGTGCGGGCACGACGGTCGGCGCGGCTACCTGCAGCACCTGGCCGTTCTCCCCGAGCACCGCCGGCAAGGGATTGCGAGCGCGCTGGTCGAGCGCTGCCTGGCGGCGCTGGAACAGCTCGGCATCCTGAAATCGCACATCGACGTGTTTCGCACCAACGACACGGGGCAGGCCTGGTGGGAAAGCCAGGGATGGCACCGGCGCACGGATATCCACCGCTACTCGCATGTTCGCGGCGGCCATGAGAATGCCTGACTTCCGCTTCATCGCACCATGAAACCTTCATCGTCCCGGCTCAAGGCGCTCGCCGTCGCGTTGCTGCTCACCACCACGGCCCGTGCCTCCGCGGCCCCGGACGAGGCCGTCGTCCGCGAGATGGCCCACCAGACCCACATCCCTGCCGAAGACATCCGGCGCGATCACGATGCCTGCGACAGCGGCATCACGCTGAGCATGAAGATCTGCGCCAGCTACCGCTGGCGGGTGCAGGACGCGCGCCTGAACGCCGTCTACAAACGAGCCCTGGGCAAGGCCCGCGAAATGGGCTACGAGGCCTCGCTCGTCAAGGCGCAGCGGGCCTGGGTGGCCTACCGCGATGCGGTCTGCGCCAACGAGGGCGAGATGGGTGCCGGCGGCGGCACGGCGCTGGGGTTGTACGAGCTGTCGTGCATGGAGGGACTGACCAAGGACCGCACCGATCGCATCGAAGCCATGATTCGCAGCTGACCGGCCCTCGACACGACCCATGCGCCACCCGCTGCTTCTCATGCTCGCCGTCTGCCTCGCGCTGTTCGAGGCGGGCAACCTCACCGGCTTCTCATGGAAGCGCCTGGCCTATGTGCCCGAGCGGGAGATCGTCGACGCGGCGATCCGCCACGCCTACCCCGGCATCTACGCCGACCTGCGCGCGCTGCAGGCCGACTACAACGGCTTCCAGCCGCAGGTGCGCTACTGGGGCAGCTGGAACTGGCAGATCGAGAACGGCCTCGTCGACAAGCTGTTCGGATTCCAGCGCTACCAGGTGCGGCTGCCCGAGGAGATCGTGATCGTCGATGCCGAAGGCAAGGCGCACTTCTCGCGTGCCGACACGTCATGCAACGACGAGCGCGGCTGCCCGAAGACGCCGCCCGACCGCGCCGAGACGGGCATCGTCGGCACCGTGCAGCATGGCCCGCCGGCCTACCCGCTGACCCAGGACTTTTCGGTGTCGTGGGCCCCGGCCCGGCAGGTCGGGGACGCCTCGGTCGACCCGGGCCGGGTGATCACCTACGGCAATTGCTTCTCCGCGTCGATCACGTCGACGGAGGATCGCGCCCTGGTGGTGGACATCCGGGGCGATGGCGCAACGACGTTGCGCCTGGGCTCCGGCTACCACTCGGTCGTGGTCGCGGGCACCAGTGCGCGCACGTGKGAGCGGATCTACAGGGCCGAGTTCGAGAAGTTCCGGTCGCGCACCACGATGGGCACGGTGGTCGGCCCCGATGCCGGAGGCGCCGCATGGCAGCGCTGAGCTTCAACCTCAGGCTCGCGCTCGTGTTCGTGCTCGCCTGTCTCTGCTCACTCACCGCCCACGCACAGACCCTCGCGCTGACCTTCGACGATGGCGTGAATCCCGACACCGAACCGCTGGCCCGCGAGTGGAACGGCACGCTGCTGTCGGGGCTGCGCGCCGCATCGATCCCGTCGATGATCTTCCCGGCGCTGTCAGCCACGGGCCCGGGAGCCGGCCGCGATCTGGTGGCCGCGTGGTCTGCTGCCGGCCACGCGGTCGGCAACCACACCGCCCGGCACCGCAACCTGGCCTCGCCGAAGCTCACGCTTGCCGAGTTCGTGCAGGACGTCGAAGAGGCCGACCAGGCCTTCAACACGCTGCCCACCTGGGTGCCGATGCTGCGCTTCCCGTACCTGAAGGAAGGCGACACGCCGGCCAAGCGCGACGGCATGCGTGCCTGGATGAAGGACCACGGCTACCGGCCCGCGCCGGTTTCCATCGACACCAGCGACTGGTACTTCAACGAGGTCTGGCTCGATCAGCTCGCGGCCGGAAAGCGCAGCCAGCTCGAACCCCTGCAGAAGGCCTACATCCGCCACCTGCTGGACCGCGCGGGCTACTACGACAAGCTCGCACGCAGCACGCTGCACCGCAGCCCCGCGCATGTGATGCTGCTGCACGTCAACGCGATCAATGCCGCCTCGATCGGCGTGATCGCCCGCGAGTTCAGGGCACATGGCTGGAGTTTCGTGTCTCCGGCACAGGCCTTCGCCGATCCACTCTACGTGACGGCACCGTCGACACTGCCCGCCGGCGAGAGCATCGTGTGGTCCCTGGCCAAACAGGCCGGCGCGAAGAACCTGCGCTACCCAGCGGAAGATTCCGTCTACGAAGAACCCGGGCTGCGCGCGCAGCACCTGCTGCCGTAGCAGACGCCACCTCGCACGCCTCCAATGAGCGCGCAACCATGTTCATGACCTTCGAATCACTCCAGGCCCAGGCAGATCTGCAGACAGGAGCGGTGGAGGCATTGCCGCTGGACGTGGTGATTGCCAGGCTCGAGGCACGTTTCCCTGGATGAGACTGAAGAGCGACCCATGCACCTCGACACCCTGACCGCCAACCCCAACCTCGCCGTCGCCTGCACCGCCTACTTCATCGGCTGCGCGAGCCCCGGCCCGAGCATCGTCGCGCTGATGGGCACCGCGATGAACGGCGGCCGCGCGCCGGCGTTCGCACTCGCCGCCGGCATCACGCTGTCGTCATGGACACTCGGGCTCACCGCCGCGCTCGGCCTGGCGTCGCTGCTGGCCGCCTGGTCCGGCGCGCTGACGGTGGTCAAGGTGATCGGCGGGCTCTACCTGCTGTGGCTCGCGTTCAAGGCCGGGCGCTCGGCCCTGTCGCGCCACGATGCGGCCGATGCCGGCGCGGCCGGCCGCAGCGGCAGCCTGCGGCAGATCTTCCTGAAGGGCGTCGCGATGCACATCACGAACCCGAAGGCCATCTTCGTCTGGCTGTCGACCATCTCGATGGGCCTGCCGGTCCACGCGTCGCCCACCGACTCACTGGTCGTGTTCGCGGCCTGCGGCCTGCTGGGCCTGCTGATCTTCATCAGCTACGCGCTGCTGTTCTCCACGTCCGTCGCGCGGCGCGTCTACCGCTCGACCCGCCGCGTGTTCGACGGCACGATCGCGGTGTTCTTCGGCTTCGCCGGCCTGCGGATGCTGCTGTCGCGGCAGCTGTGACCGGGCGGCCCCTCGTCAGCGCACCCGCAGGCCCGTCGCCCCGTCGAAGACGAACGCCGCACCCGGATCGAACGCCACGCTGACCCGCCGCCCGACCGCCTGGTCGAAGTCCTTCGCGCCCTTCACCGTCAGCTTGTGCGCGCCCACGTGCAGCGTGACGAGCGTGTGGTCGCCGATCAACTCCACCGCGTAGATCTCTCCCTGCAGCGCGCCCTGCTCGGCGACCCGGCAGTCTTCCGGCCGGATGCCGAGCACCACCTCGGCCAGGCTCGCCGTCACCGGCGTCGGCACGCGCAGCCCCTCGCCCTCCAGCCACCCGCCCGACAGCGCGCCGCGCAGGAAGTTCATCGGCGGCGCCCCGATGAAGCCGGCGACGAACAGGTTGGCCGGGTCGTTGTAGATGCGCGCCGGCGTGTCCAGCTGCTGCAGCACGCCCTTGTCGAGCAGCGCCACGCGGTGCGCCAGCGTCATCGCCTCCACCTGGTCGTGCGTCACGTACAGCGTCGTGATGCCCAGCTGCTGCTGCAGGTGCTTCAGCTCCGCGCGCATGTGCCCGCGCAGCTTCGCGTCCAGGTTCGACAGCGGCTCGTCCATCAGGAACACCGACGGCCGCCGCACCATCGCGCGCGCCAGCGCCACGCGCTGGCGCTGCCCGCCCGAGAGCTGCCGCGGGTAGCGGTCGAGCAGCCCGTCCAGCTGCACCTGCTTCGCCACCGCCAGCACCTGCTCGTGCTGCTGCGGCTTCGGCACGCCGCGCACGTCCAGCGGGTAGGCCACGTTCTCGGCCACCGTCTTGTGCGGGTACAGCGCATAGCTCTGGAACACCATCGCGATGTCGCGGTTCTTCGGCAGCACGTTCGTCACATCGCGCTCGCCGATCAGGATGCGCCCGGCGCTCGCTGTCTCGAGCCCGGCGAACACGCGCAGCGCGGTGCTCTTGCCCGAGCCCGATTCGCCGAGCAGCACCAGGAACTCGCCAGGCTGCACCTGCAGGTTGAAGTCGCGCAGCACCTCGACCGCGCCGAAGCGCTTGCCGAGGTGGTCGAAGGTGACCGAATGCGCGGTCGTCGTGGGAGGCAGCATCGTCAACATCAGCCTTTCACCGCGCCCGTCAGCAGGCCGCGGGCAATGAACTTCTGCAGGAACAGGGTCATCACGACCACCGGCACGATCATCAGCAGGATCAGCACGCTCATCGTCCACCACTGCGGCCCGCGTGTCGCGTTCTGCGCCGCCACCAGCAGCGGCATGGTCTGCGCATTCGCGGTCGACAGGAACAGCGCCAGCAGGTACTCGTTCCAGCTCAGGATCAGCACCAGCAGCGTCGTCGCGACCAGCCCCGGCCGTGCCAGCGGCAGCATCAGGTCGAACAGGATGCGATAGCGCGAGGCCCCATCGAGCGCCGCGCTTTCTTCCAGCTCGCGCGGGATGCCGTCGAAGAAGTCGACCATCAGCCAGACGACGATCGGCAGGTTCGCGGTCATGTAGGTCACGATCAGCGCGAACTGCGTGTCGAGCAGGTGCACCTGCTGGAACATCACGTAGATCGGGATCGCCGACACCACCGGCGGCAGGATGCGCTGCGAGATCATCCAGAACAGGATGTCGTCGTTGCCGAGCCGCGCGGTGATGCGCCGCTGCAAGGGCCGCAGCCCGAGCACGAACAGCATCACGGCCACCGGCAGCGCCCAGCCGAGCGACAGCCCGGCGCCGAGCACGAGCGCGACCACCGCCGCGACGCTCGCGATGAACAGCAGCACCGCGGCGACGCTCGGCCGGTACGTGATGCGCGTCAGCGCATACGCCGCCATCGAGCCGATCGCGACCGCCAGCAGCGTCGACAGGCTCGCGATCAGCATCGAGTTCAGGTACGGCCGCAACGTGTCGCGACCGGTCTCGACGAGGACGTATTTCCACGCATGCAGCGACGGCTGGAAATCGACGAAGGGCAGGAACACCGGCCCGTCGGACACCTGCAGCGGCTCCTTGAACGAGGTGACCAGCACCCAGTACAGCGGGAAGAACACGACGAAGGTCCACGCGAGCAGCGCGCCGTACACCAGCACGCGCGGCAGCGGCGCGAGTTCGCCGGGGCGCTGCGGCATGCACCACGCGGCAACGAGGCCCTTCATGCGCCTTGCCCCGCGCGCGCCGGCCGCACGACGAAGTGGAAGAAGCTCACCGCCATCAGCGTCGAGACGAACAGCAGCAGGTAGGCCACCGCCGCCGAGCCGCCCAGGTTCAGCGAGCGCCAGTCGATGAAGGCATGCAACGTCATGCTCTCGGTCGCGATGCCGGGCCCGCCGTTGGTCAGCACGTTCGGCAGGTCGACGATCTTGAAGGCCTCGATCACGCGGATCAGCACGACCGCCGCCGCGGTCGGCGCGATGGCCGGCCAGGTGATGTCGCGGAAGATGCGCCACGACGGCGCGCCGTCGAGTTGCGCGGCTTCGAGCTGGTCGCGCGGTTGCCCTTCGATCGCGGCCAGCAGCACGATGAAGATGAACGGCACCCACTGCCAGGTGTCGCCCACCAGCACCACCCAGCGCGCCGACCAGGCGTTCTGCGCCCAGGTCATGGCACCCAGGCCGAGCGCGCGGGCGACGGGCGCGAACGGGCCGACGCCCATGTCGGCCAGCATGCGGAACATGTAGGCGATGCCGACCGGCGTGACCATCAGCGGCAGGAAGAACGACAGCCGGAACAGGTTGCGCCCGCGGATCGGCTGCGCGCACAGCAGCGCCAGGCCCAGGCCGAGTGCGAACTGCAGCGCGACACCACCGATCACGTAGAACAGCGTCGTCAGCAGCGAGCCCTGCTGGCCGCCCGCGGTGCCGGCGGCGACCAGCGCCATCAGCCCCCAGACGCTGCCGGCAAGCTGGCGGCCGACCAGTCCACTGAGGCTGGCCCGTGCGCCGAGCACACGGGCGGCGACGGCCGCGACGACGAAGCCCGCCAGCGCGAACAGCAGCCACGCGAACCACGGCAGGTCGGCCGCGTCGCGCGCGGCCTGCGCCGCTGGCGCGAACGGGCCGAGCGGTGACAGCAGCGTGGCTGCCAGCGTGCAGGCCAGCGTCATCACGGCTGCCGCCGCATGCGGCGCGCGCGGCACAGCCAGCCCATACGCCTGCCGCTGCCGCAGGCTGCGCAGCAGCGCCCACGCGAGCAGCGCGAACGCGGCGGCGAGCGCGACCCAGGTCGCCGCCGACAGCTCGCCCGCCGTGCCCAGCAGGTGGAACTGCTGCGAGCCGGCGATCAGCTTGCGGTAGTTCAGCGCGCCGACGAAGCTCAGCTCGTAGCCGCCGGCCCGCAGCGAGAAGCGCGTCAGCGAGAGCCAGGCCGACGCCAGCAGCGGGAAGATCGAGAACAGCAGGACGACGGTGACGGCCGGCGCGATGAAGACCGTCCCCGCCTGCCGGTCCAGCCAATCGCTGAACTGCGCCTTCGTCACTTGGCGCCGATGCTCGCTTTGTATGCGGCCTGCTGCTTCGCCTTGCCCAGCTCGTCGTTCAGCTCATTCCACGTGTCCTCGATGTTCTTCATCGTGCCCTTCACGTCCAGCTCGCCGGCCAGGAAGCGCGCCATCGCGGTGTCCAGCGCCACCTGCTGGTAGCGCTGGTTGAACGGGATGCGCAGGTCCAGCACCATGTTCGGCGAGTTCAGCGAATCCTGGATCGCGGTCAGGTAGTCCTTGGCCGCCTTGTCCGACATGCCGGCCTTCTTCCACGGTCCCATGTCCTTGAACTGGCTCTGCCGGTACGGGTTGAAGCCGGTCGCACCGACCGTCACGTCGGCATTCGACTGCTCCGGCTGCGACATGTACGAGAAGAGCGCATAGGCCGCGTCCTTGGCCTGCGGCTTGGCCTTCGCGTTGATGGCCCCCGACCAGCCACCGAAGGCCGCGAACGGCGCGCGGTTCACGCCGTTCACCGCATGCGGGCAGCGCGTCGCGTCGCAGGCCACCAGCTTGCCGCTCGCACGGTCTAGCACCTTCGTGGTCCCCGGCAGCATCAGCGCGCCGACCTTGTCGACCACCTTCGAGGCCTTCGGGTCGACCGCCAGCGGGCCGATGTCGCCCCAGTCGACGGTCAGCGCGCAGCCGCCGCTGACGAACAGCGTTCGGGTGTCGCCCACATCCATGTTGATCTCGTTCGGCGGGCCGTACTTGCCGGTCTCCTTGTAGATCTCGAGCGCCCGCGCGAAGGCATCGTTGTTGACCAGCGGCTTCATCGTCGCCGGGTCGAAGAACGCGCCCTCGCTGGTGCCCTTGGCCTGCAGGAAGGCGCCGGCCACCGAGGTGATCATCCAGAACGACTGCGCGTTGCGCTTCTTCGCGATGCACGAGCCGACGACCGGCTTGCCGTCGCCGAAGTCCTTGCCGTGCGCGGCCTTCGCGATGTCCAGGTACTCGTCCCAGGTCTGCGGCGGCTTCTTGCCGAGCTTGGCCAGCACGTCGCTGCGGTAGTAGGCGATGTGGAAGTCGCCGTCCAGCGTCACGGTGTAGGTCTTGCCGCCGTACTTCTGCGAGAACTCGCGGAAGAACGGGGCCACGTCGTCCTCGCGCAGCTTGGCATCGGCCTTCACGCGCGGGCTCAGGTCCTCGAGGAAGCTGACGTAGTCCGGCATCCACTGCGGCGCGAGGATCGCGGCATCGATCGAGTTGGTGCCGGTCGACCAGTCGGTCAGCAGCTTCTGGTACAGGTCCGAGTACGGCACCGTGATCACGTTGACCTTGGCACCGGTGGCGGCCTCGAACTCCTTGCCGCGGCGCTGCAGCGGCTCGGCGATCTGCGGGCCGGTGAAGGTCATCACGTTCAGCGTGACGCCGGCGTAGGCCTTGGTCTGGGCCTGCGCCTGCCCTTGCGTGCCGAGCATGCCGATCACGGCGGCAGCGCAGGCCAGCGTGGCCCGGAGGGGAATCGATCTGCGGTTCATGGTGTCTCCATCCTTGTTGTGGTTCACAGCGGGGTCACTCCGTCCAGGCGGTAGAAGCGCTCGGCATTGCCGGCCCACACCGCGTGGCGATCGGCGGCGTCGAGCGGCGCCAGCAGCTGCTCGCAGGCCAGCACCCAGCCGGCGTAGTCGCCGGCCAGCTGCAGCACCGGCCAGTCGCTCCCCCAGATCACGCGCTGCGGGCCGAACAGCTCCAGCACGGTCTCGGCATACGGACGCAGCGTCGCGACGCTCCAGCCGGGACCGGCTTCGGTCGCGAGGCCGCTCAGCTTGCAATGCACGGCCGGCAGGCGCGCCAGCGCGGCGAGGTCGCGCCGCCAGGCCGCGAAGCCGCCGTGCGCGATGTCGGGCTTGGCCGCGTGGTCGATCACGATCGGCAGGGCAGGATGGCGCTCGGCGAAGGCCAGCAGGTGCGGCAGGTGCGGCGGCTTCACCAGCGCGTCGAAGCGCAGGCCGTGCTGCACCAGCGCACGCACCGCCGGCGCGATCGGCGCGGTGGCGATCCAGGCCGGGTCCGGCAGGTCCTGCAGCATCGGCCGCACGCTCTTCAGCAGCGGGTTCGCGGCCAGCGAGGCGAGCGTGTCGACGGCACCGGGCGCCGCCAGGTCGACCCAGCCGACCACGCCGCGCACCAGGTCGTGCTGGGCGGCCAGTCGCAGCAGCCACTGCGTCTCGGCAAGCGTGGGCGCGGCCTGCACGAGCACCGTGCCGCGCACGTTGTTTGCAGCCAGCAAGGGCTGCAGGTCGGTCGGACCGAAATCGCGGTACAGCGGGGCCAGGTCCGGTGTGAGCCACCCGTAGTCGCCGCGCGCGAGCGACCAGAAATGCTGATGCGCGTCGATGCGCCAGGTGGCCGTCATCGTTTCTCCCCCGGCACCGGCGCATCGGCATCGATCAGCCCCTGCTCGCGCAGCGTGCTCCACAGCGCCGCGGGAATCGGCTGCGTCATCCAGCGCACGATGCCTTGCAGCTCGTCCGCGTTGCGCGGCCCCGGCACGCACGACACCACGGCCGGATGGCCGAGCGGAAACTGCAACGCCGCTGCCGCCAGCGGCACCTCGAAGCCGTCGCACACCGCCTGCAGTCGCGCGACCCGCGCGACCACCTCGGCCGGCGCGGTCGCGTAGTTGAACTTCAGCGTGCTGCTCGGGCGGCGCAGGCCGGCCGCGAGGATGCCGGAGTTGAACGGCCCGCCGACGATGATGCCGACGCCGCGCTCGACGCAGCGCGCGAGGAACGGGTCCAGCGCCTGCTGCTCCAGCAGCGTGTAGCGGCCGGCGAGCAGCGTGCAGTCGAGGTCGACGTGCTCCATCGTGTCGCGCACGATCTCCCATTCGTTGACGCCCAGCCCGATCGCGCCCACCAGGCCCTCGCGGCGCAGCGCCTCCATCTCGCGCAGGCCGCCGCCGCTGGTGAGCTGCCGCCAGTGGAACTCGTGGCGATCGCCGTGCGTCACGCGGCCGATGTCGTGCACCAGCGCGATGTCGATGCGGTTCGTGCCGAGGCGCTGCAGGCTGTCCTCGACCGAGCGACGGATCGCGGCGGCGGTGTAGTCGTAGTGCACCTCGAACGGCAGCGGGTTCTGCCACGCGGTCTCGCCGGCGGGCAGGGCGCGCGGCACGGCCAGCGGGGAGAGCGGTTTCAGCAAGCGGCCGACCTTGGTGCTCAGCACCCACTGGTCGCGTGGATGCGCGCGCAGCGCCTCGCCGAAACGCCGCTCCGACAGCGTGTAGCCGTAGAACGGCGCGGTGTCGAAGAAGCGGATGCCGGCCGCCCACGCGGCGTCGAAGGTGGCGCGCGACGCATCCTCAGAGATCACGTCGTACATGTTGCCGAGCGGCGCACCGCCCATGCCGAGCGCGGTCAGCGCATGGCGGGTGCGCGGCAGCATGCGGGTCGGGAGTGTGGTCATGGCGTGGCCTTTTGCATGGAAGGCATCGTGCGGATCGGCAGGGAGACCGGCAGGCAGCTCGGCCCGATCGGCTCGAAGGCCTTGTAGGTGAGGATGAACTCGCGGTGGCCCAGCGATTCGCTGGCGGTCTCGCGGCCGTGGCCGACGTCCTGCACCAGCGCGACGATCTCGGCGCCCACCTCGTCGAGCGTCGCGTCGCCGCGCAGGATGCGGCCGGCGTTCACGTCCATGTCGTCGGCGAGCTGGTCGTAGGTGTCCGGGTTCGCGCACACCTTGATCACCGGCGAGATCGCCGAACCGACCACCGAGCCGCGGCCGGTCGTGAACAGCGTCAGGTGCGCGCCGCAGGCGATCAGCTCGACGATCTCGGCGTTGTCGGAGATGTTCGGGAAGCCGAAGCGCACCTCGCCGTCGGGCACCACGTCGAGCAGGTACAGGCCGCCGGTGGGCGGGATGTCGCCGGGCTTGATCAGGCCGCTGATCGGCGAATCGCCGCTCTTCGCGTAGGCGCCGAGCGATTTCTCCTCCTGCGTCGTCAGCCCGCCGTCGGCATTGCCGGGCGCGAAGCTGCCGTGGCCGAGCGTCTCGTAGTAGCGCGCCGCCTTCGCGACGCAGCGCACGATCTCGTCGCCGAGCTCCGGGGTCGCGGCGCGCCGCTGCATGTGGAACTCGCAGCCGACCAGCTCGCCGGTCTCCTCGAAGATGCAGGCGGCACCGCGTGCGATCAGCGTGTCGAACGCACGGCCGACCGCCGGGTTCGCGGTGATGCCGCTGGTGCCGTCGCTGCCGCCGCAGACGGTCGCGACGACGAGTTCGTCCCAGCGCATCGGCACGCGCGGCTGCGTGTCGAGCTCGGCCAGCGCCCAGCGCACCCACTCGACGCCCTCGGCCAGCGTCTTGCGCGTGCCGCCATGCTCCTGGATCGTCAGCGTGTGCACCGGCCGGCCGCTCGCGGCGACCTCGGCCTCGAGCCCGCGCTTGTCGAAGCTCTCGCAGCCGAGCGAGACCAGCAGCACCGCGCCGACGTTCGGGTGCGTCAGCAGCCGGCGCATCATCTTGTCGGCATAGGCGTTCGGGTAGCAGCCGGGGAAGCCGACCAGGTGCACCGGCGCGCCGCGGAACGACTGCGTCACCTCGTGCGCGACGAAGTGCGCGCACTCGACCAGGTAGGCGACCGCGACGATGTTGCGGATGCCCTTGCGGCCGTCGGCGCGCGCATAGCCGCGGAGGTCCGATGATCCAGCGGACCCCGTGGAACCGGCTTCGCCGGGCCACTGGGGGCGCCCCCCAGGGGGGGAGGCGCGAAGCGCTTCCGGGGGGGAGTCATTTCGCATATTTCGAGCCGTCTTGCAGCGTGTAGGTGGGCAGGTAGTCGCTCGCGAGGTTGTCGGTGTGGATGTGCTCACCGCGCGCGATCGGCCGCTGCACACTGCCGATCACCGCGCCGTAGCGCAGCACCTTGTCGCCCACCGCCAGCGCCTGCCGCGCCAGCTTGTGCGCCATCGCCACCGGCCGCGGCAGCATCACCGGCTCGCCGTCGATCAACAGCGTCTCGCCGGCGGCCAGCGCGCGGCAGGCCACCAGGCAGTTGTCGGCGGGGTTCAGCAGCAGCAGGCGTGGATCGGTGGCAGGGGTCATTCCGGCTTCCTGGGGTTGCCCCGAAAAGGTATAAAGGTCAGACCAATAGACCATTGTTGCGATCGCCCGCGATCCGCGGCAACCGGGTTGACCCTGATGGGAAAATCGACCGATGAGCCACCAGCGACTGCCGCCGATCGAGACCAAGCGCCTGTACCAGCACATCGCCGGCGTGCTGCGCGAGTCGATGGACAGCGGGCGCTTCGGCATCGGCAGCTACCTGCCGCCAGAGCGCGAGCTGGCGGATCAACTGGGCGTCAGCCGGGCCTCGGTGCGCGAGGCGCTGATCGCGCTGGAGGTGCAGGGACGGGTGTCGGTGCGGGTCGGGGCCGGCGTGCAGGTGCTGGATGCGTCGTCGCCACGGGCGGCGTCAGCCTCGGCGGACGAGCCGCCGGTCGGCCCGCTGGAGCTGCTGGAGGCGCGGCTGGTCGTCGAGACCGAGACCGCGGCCCTCGCGGCGCGCCACGCGACCGAGCAGGACCTGCAAGGCCTGCAGCGCAGCCTGGACCAGATGGTGCAGGACCATGCCCGTAACCCGTTGCTGCACGATGGCGACCGGGCTTTCCACATCGGCATCGCGCGCGCCAGCGGCAACGCGGCGCTGCTGTTCATCGTGACGACGCTGTGGGACCAGCGCTACACGCCGATGCAGGACCGGATGGAGACGCTGTTCACGACGCCGGGGCTGCACACCGCGGCGGTCGACGACCACCGGCGTGTGCTGGAGGCCATCGCGGCACACGACCCGGCTGCCGCGCGGCAGGCGATGCGCCGCCACCTGACGACGGTGCGCAAGACCTTCTCGCGGGCGATCGTCGCAGGGCGCTGAGCCGCAATCCAGTCCGGCGGATCAGGCCGACGGAACGGACCGCGGCCAATGCGGCCGCGACGCGCTGAAGTCGACCGTGCGCGTGTCGGTCACCTGCGTGCGGGGCTGCTGGTCGCTCGGGATGTCGACCCGCAGCATCACGAAATCCTGCTCGCCCTCGACGACGGCCAGCTGCGGCTCCTGGCGCACGCTCGGGTGCAGGTACACCGGGTCGTGATGCGCCTCGACCAGCGCGACTTCGCCTGTCAGATGCACGAGTTGCCGGGTGCGCGGGTCGACGAACGACAGCGTCACGTCCGGATCGATCTCGACGTCGAGCGCGACGCGGCTGTCGCGCGGCACCATCAGCCAGACGTGCGGCGGGCCGTCGCCGGAGGTCATCGAGATGCGCACCTGGGCCGCGTGCGGCGCGCCGCTGGCCAGGCGCGTCGTCACCATGCAGTGCCGCGCGCGCTGCAGCGAGGGCCACACCGATTGGAAGTCCCCGTCGTTGCGGCGGCTGAGGAAGGGCAGGTTCGGAAGGTTCATGGCGGCTTGTAGGTATGGGTCGAGCTGGATGGATGCAAGCCCTGAAGGGCAATCGGCGTGCCCACGCCGCGCTAACTTGCCAACAATTCCCCGACCCGCGTGCGCAGCCCGTCCGGCGTCACCTCGCCGGGCGCCAGCGGCACGCCCGCCACCATGCCGACCCGCGTGAACATGCCGCGCCGGAACGGCTTGACCATCGCGCCGCCCTGCTCCACCCGCGAGAAGAACGAGCCCCACAGGTTCTGCAGCGCGAGCGGGATCACCGGCACCGGGTTCGTCTCCAGCAGCTTCATCACGCCGCCCTTGAACTCGCCGAGCTGGCCGTCCTTGGTGATGGCGCCTTCCGGGAAGATGCACACCAGCTCGCCGTCGGCCAGCACCGCACGGGCACGCTCGAAGGCCTGCTCGTAGACCTTGGCGTCGTCGCGCTGCGGCGCGATCGGGATCGCCTTCGCGAGCTTGAACATCCAGCCCAGCACCGGCAGCTTGAAGATGCGGTGGTCCATGATGAAGGCGATCGGCCGCGGGCTGGCCGCCATCAGCAGCACCGCGTCGACGAAGCTGACGTGGTTGCACACCAGGATCGCCGCGCCCTTGGTCGGGATGTGCTCGTCGCCGCGCACCTTGAATCGGTAGATGCAGCGCGTCGCGATCAGCGCGATGAAGCGCAGCAGGTACTCCGGCACCACCAGGAAGATGTAGAACGCGACGATCGCGTTCAGCACGCCGACCACCAGGAACACCTGCGGAATGGTGAGCCCCGCCTTCAGCAGCACGCCGACCAGCACCGCGCTGACGATCATGAACAGCGCGTTCAGGATGTTGTTGGCCGCGATGATGCGGGCACGGTGGCTGGGCTGCGAGCGCAGCTGGATCATCGCGTACATCGGCACGCTGTAGAGGCCCGCGAACAGGCTCAGCAGCGCGAGGTCGGCCATCACCCGCCAGTGCGCGCCGACCGCGACGAAGCCCGCGAGCGACAGCTGCGCCGACGGCGGCAGCCCGCGCGACGCGAAGAACAGGTCGATCGCGAAGATGCTCATGCCGATCGCGCCCAACGGCACCAGGCCGATCTCGACGTGCCGGCGCGACAGCACCTCGCACAGCAGCGAGCCGGTGCCGATGCCGATCGAGAACACCACCAGCAGCAGCGAGGCGACCTGCTCGTCGCCGTGCAGCACCTCCTTCGCGAAGGCCGGGAACAGCGACAGGAACACCGCGCCGAAGAACCACATCCACGAGATGCCCAGCAGCGAGCGGAACACGGCGACGTTCTCGTGCGCGAGCTTCAGGTTGCGCCAGGTCTCGGTGACCGGGTTCCAGTTGATCTTCAGCGCCGGGTCGGTGGACGGCGACGGCGGCACGTACTGCGCCGTCAGCCGGCCGAGCAGCGCGACCGCGATGCAGCCGATCGCGACGTAGTGGCGCCCGACCTCGGGGATGCCCACCAGCAGCCCGCCGGCCACCTGGCCGAGCAGGATCGCGACGAAGGTGCCCATCTCGACCATGCCGTTGCCGCCGGTCAGCTCGCGCTCGCCCAGGTGCTGCGGCAGGTAGGCGAACTTCACCGGGCCGAACAGCGTGGAGTGCAACCCCATCAGGAACACGCAGGCCAGCAGCACCGGCACGTTGGTGACCCAGAAGCCCCAGGCGGCCAGCAGCATGATCGCGATCTCGAGCGACTTGACGAGCTGGATCACGCGCGTCTTGTCGTACTTGTCGGTCAGCTGCCCGCTGGTGGCCGAGAACAGCAGGAACGGCAGGATGAACAGCGCGCCGATCACCAGGCCCGCGAGCTGCGGCGACAGCCACGACACCTGCACCTTGTAGGTGACCAGCACCGTGAAGGCGAACTTGAACAGGTTGTCGTTGCCGGCGCCGAGGAACTGCGTCCAGAAGAAGGGGGCGAAGCGCCGCTGGCCGAGCAGTGCGAACTGATTGGGGTGCGCGTGGGGATCCACGGTGTCTCCTGATGTGTTGTCGTCTGGTCGTCGCGGGGCGCCGCCGGGCAATCTACCGCACAACGGCGATGGAAGTGCCCAGTCCGCTGCGGTTCATCCAGCGAAAGACCGAGTCGACCGTGACGGTTTCGATGCGATCGGTGAATCGCTTCGCGCTCGGGTGGTCGTCGAACGCGACGTTGGCCGCCGTCATGCGTGCCCCCAGCCGCTGGAAGGCCGACAGGTGCAGCGTGTCCGGCACGTAGCCGTGCTCGCGCAGCCAGGCCTGGGCCTGCGGACGGCTGGCGATCGACGGGTCCTGCGCCATCGCGAGCGTCTCGATCGCCCACTGGTTCGACTGCTGGTAGGCCTGCGCCCAGGGGTAGGCCACCATGCTGTAGGCCGGCGTGTGCAGCTGCGCCAGGCGCCGGTTGTCGCGCAGCGCGGGCAGCAGCCGGGCCTGCACCTCGGGGCTCGGCACGACCAGGCCGGCTTCGTACTCGAACAGGTCATCGAGGAAGAACTCGCCGAGGCCCTGGCGATAGACCGCCGACTTCGCGGTGCCGCACTGGTTCAGCTTGTGCGCGACGCGCCAGGGGGCGGCCGGCGCGTCGCGGTAGGCGATGCCGAAGTGCGAATAGCGCTGTCCGTACTCGCGCAGGTCCTGGCCGACACGCGCCACCAGCACCACCTGCGCGCCGCTCGCGTCCAGGCGTTGCGCGGTGTGCTCGGCCAGCGTCATCGCCCGCTCGACGTTGCGCGCGTCGGGCAGCTTGCGCTCGCAGGAGCGGCCGGCGTGGGCCGGCGGCGCCGCGGCAAGCAGAGCGATCGCCAGCCATGCGCCCGGGTTCACAGCGTGACCCGCTCGTTGTAGAGCAGCGCCTTGCCGATCTCGTTCGGGATGAAGGCGATGGCCTGGCCCGCGGCCGACAGCACCCAGCCGGTGCTGATCGCGGCCACCGCGATCGTCGTGCCGGCCGCCACCGACATCGCGCCGGCCAGCTGGCCCGACAGCGTCAGCGAAGCGCGGGCACCGTCGGACGCGCGTTGCAGCACCCAGACCGCGCCATCGGCCGACGCCTCGACCGCGACGACGCTCAGCACCGCGCCGGCCGACAGGATCATCACCGGCGCGCTCACCGAGATCGCGATCGGCAGCAGCGACAGCGCGCTGGCGTCCGAGGCGTTCGGCGGATGGGCCTGCGCCGCGGGGGCGCCTGCGGCCAGCAGGGCCGCCGCGATCAGGGCCTGCAGGGCCGGTTGTCTGAAAGCCTTCATGGTCGTCTCCGGTTGAAGAAGGGTCACTCGCGCTCGTTCAGTTCGCGGCCGGCGCGCATGCCGTCGCGGCGGGCCTCGGCCAATGCGGCCTCGTGGGCATCGCGCAGCGTCTTGGCCAGCGTGAACACGCTGGAGATCAGGAACAGCCAGCACACGCCGAGGAAGGCCTTGTAGGTCGGGTTGACGTCCATGCGCCACAGGCCCCAGCCGGTCAGCGTCATCGCGAGGCCGAAGCCGCCCCACACCACCAGGCCCCACATCGGCGTGTCGGTCCGGCGGATCTCGTTGTCGCGGATGTACTTGGCCAGCGCGAACGCGGTCGACAGGCAGAACACGTAGCCCATCACCATGAACGCGCGGTGGATGTCCTCACCGGGCAGGTACGCGAGGCCGGTCGCGCACAGCGTGGCGGCCGCACCGAACGAGATCCAGACCTGGGCCTTCCAGGCCTTGGTGTCTTTGCGGATCAGGGTGGGTTGCATGGAACTCTCGATGGTTGTTGAGGACGGAGCGGATGCTCGCCGTCCTCGGCATTCAGTTCAATCCCTCCCTGGAGGGGTTGCAGCGGCATGGCTCGCTGGTATCGTCTGGTGATACTTTTTGAGGGTCGAGATGAGCACCACCCAGGACCTGGTCCATGCGCTGAAGGCCGAACTGAAGCGCGCCGACATCACCTACGCCCGCTTGGCGGAGGAACTGGACATGTCGGAATCCAGCATCAAGCGCGTCTTCGCGAAGGGCGACATGCCGCTGTCGCGCATCGACGACGTGCTGCGCGTGCTGAAGATGGATTTCGCCGAGCTGGCGCGCCAGATCGCCGATGCGCAGCCGCTGCGCCGCGAGCTGACGCTCGAGCAGGAGAAGGCGGTGGTGGCCGACCGGCGCCTGCTGCTGCTGGCGATCTGCTGCATGAGCCAGTGGACGTACGAGCAGATGATCGGCACCTACACCTTCAGCGAGGCCGACTGCGTGCGCTACCTGGTGCAGCTGGACCGGCTGGGCATCATCGAGCTGCGGCCGATGAACCGCTACCGGCTGCAGGTGGCGAAGACCTTCCGCTGGCGGCCGAACGGCCCGGTGATGGCGTTCTTCCGCGAGCACGTGGCCGACGACTACTTCAACAGCGGCTTCGACGGCGACGGCGAGATGCTGATGCTGGTGCACGGCCAGATCGGCACCAGCCTGGCGGCGAGCTTCGTCGAGCGGCTGCAGCGCGTCGGGCAGGATTTCGCGCAGCAGCACCTGGCCGACCAGAAGCTGCCGGCCGACCAGCGGCGCGCCTACACGCTGGTGGTCGGCATGCGCTCGTGGCTGTTCGCGGCGTTCCGCGACCTCAAGAGAGACGCATGAAAAAAGGGGACCCTCGCGGGTCCCCCTTGTCGTTCGTCAATGCAGTGGCGGCCCATGCCGCCGTGCATCACCAGAACGTGTACTTGCCCGCCAGCGTGACCTTGCGGCCCATCTGGCTGTGGTAGCCCGGGTTGTAGGCGATGTAGCGGGTGACCAGCCGTTCGTCGATCGGCGGCTCGCGGTTCTCGATGTTGTCGATGTTCACGCTCAGCGTCAGGTTCTTGACGCCCTTGTAGGCCACGTACAGGTCGGCGGTGGACCAGGCCTTCACGCGGCACAGCTCCGGGTGCGCGCCGCTGGCGTACGAGCAGCTCAGGTCGGCCGGCGTGAAGGCGCGCAGGAAGCTGCCGGTGTAGTTGCCGCTCAGCGTCGTCGACCAGTCGCCGATGTCCCAGTCGATGCCAGCCTTGAAGCGCTCCTTCGGCTGGTTGTAGGTGCCGGCGTAGTCGACTTCGGGTGCGTCCTTGACGTTCGCGACCATGTAGCGCGGCATCTTGTTGTAGACGATGGTCAGGCCGACGCGGCCGGCCGAGCCGAGGTCCTGGCGCGCCCGCAACTCGATGTCGTAGCCCCAGATCCGGGTCGAGCCGAGGTTGGTGTACTGCAGGTTCAGGCTGTCGATCGTGCCGTCCGCTTTGCKCACCACGTAGCCCGGGTAGTCCGCCTCGTGGGCCAGCAGGTAGTCCGGGTCGATCGACGAGATCTCGTCACGACGCTTGATCTTGTAGGCATCGAACGACAGCGAGACGTTCTCGGTCGGCTCGAACACCAGGCCGGCCGTGAAGCTCTTCGACTTCTCGGGCTTCAGGTTCGGGTTGGAGCCCGAGACCGCTTCGAGCGACAGGTCGCAGTTCGCATTGGTGGTGTCGCTCGGATCCGGGCACAGCTTCGGGTCGCGGATGCCGGAGTAGAAGCCCTTGACCGGCGACTGCGTCGTCTCGGTCAGCGACGGGGCCCGGAAGCCCTCGGCGTAGGTGGCGCGCAGTGCCAGGTTCGGCAGCACCTTCCACTTCAGGCCGGCCTTCGGCACGGTGGCGCTGCCGAAGTCGCTGTAGTGGTCGGTGCGGGTCGCGAGCGACGCCTCGATCGTCTTGGTGATCGGAACCGACAGCTCGGCGTAGACCGCGCTGACGTTGCGCGAGCCGTCGGACGAGGCGGCGCCCAGCACGCTGATCGCATTCGATGCGGTCAGCGCGTCCGGCGTGCTCTTGAACGATTCGCGGCGCAGTTCGACGCCGAGCGCGAGGCCGAGGCCGCCGGCCGGCAGCTTCATCAGCTCGCGCGAGCCGCGCAGGTCGATCGACGTGGTGCTGGTCTTGCCTTCGTCGCGCAGCGTCGGGTAGAGGGCGGCCATCAGCGCCGGATCGTTGGCGCCCGGGTTGCCGAAGATGAAGTTCGGGTTGGCGACGCCGTTGGCATCGAGCACGTCGCCGCCGATCAGCACCGAGTCATTGAGCAGGCCGCGCGTCCAGACGCGCGCACGCGTGCCGGAGTACATCAGCGCGCTCTCGGCATCCCAGCCGCCCAGGGTGCCGCGCCCGCCGAGCACCAGGCGGGTGGTGTCCGCCGTCACCTCGGTGGTGTGCAGCACGTCCATGAAGCGGTAGCGCAGCCCCACGTCGGCGCCGGTGGTGTTCTGCGGATGGTTGGCCGGCAGCGTGATGAAGATGTTGGGCAGCGTGCCGGTCGACTGGTAGGTGGCGGTGTTGTACGAAGGCGACTCGCCCTTGTACTTGTTGCGCACGAACAGCGCGTCGCCGAACAGCTCGAAGCCGCTGCCGAGGTCCAGCGTGGCGGCGCCGAACAGCGCATCCTGCTTGGTTTCCGGCACCAGGTCCTGGTGGTCGGTACCCTGGTAGTAGCAGCGGCCATTGGCGGCGGCGCCCGGCTCGTTCAGCGGCGTGCAGCCCGGCATCGGCCCGATGAACGCTCCGGTGGTGGGGTTGTAGAGGTTGCCCGGGTAGCCGTAGCTCGAGCGCAGGTCGGTCAGCCCGAAACGGCGGAAGTCCGCGGTCGAGGTCATCGGCCGCTGCGAGGCCTTCACCGAGTTCTGCTGCTCGTGCGAGTAGTTCAGGAAGAAGTTGTACTTGTCGTTCTCGAGATCGCCCTTGCCCCAGGTGGTGCTGAACTTGCCCGCCGCACCATCGTGGTAGCCCGACTGCGAGCCCGAGCCCGACAGCGACAGGCCGTTGTAGTTCTTGCGCAGGATCACGTTGATGACGCCGGCGATCGCGTCGGAGCCGTAGATGGCCGACGCGCCGTCCAGCAGCACCTCCATGCGCTCGACCACGTCGAGCGGGATCGAGTTGATGTCGAAGAACGACTGCTGGCCGCCCGAGGCGAAGCCGTACGGCGCCATGCGGCGGCCGTTGATCAGCACCAGCGTGGCCTGCGCACCCAGCCCGCGCAGCGAGACGCCGCCGGCACCGGGCGTGTAGCTTGCCACCGCATTCGCATTGAAGTTGCCGGCATTGCTGGCCGGCAGGCGGTTCAGCAGCTCGGTGACCGATTGCGCGCCGGAGCGGTCGATCTGCTCGCGCGTGATCACCTGCACCGGCGAGGCGGTCTCGGCATCGATGCGCTTGATGCGCGAGCCGGTGACCTCGACCCGCTGCAGCGACTTCTGGGCTGCGCCCGTGGTGTCCGGGGCCGGGGTGTCGGATTGGGCCCAGGCCGGCGTGGCACCGGCGGCGCACAGCGCCATGACGGTGGCGCTGATGTACTTCAAGCGAAACATTCGCATCCCTCGATCAAGTGCCAGGATCTCTGGCGCCAAAAGAAAGGCAGCGAAAGGATCCCTCCGCTGCCGCCATGTGCGCAGGGTCGGACCATCCGCCTCCCCCATGCCTCTGCCTCCATCGTGCTCAGTGCGGGCCCGCTTGTGATCCCGGGGAAACCGCAACTGCTCAACGCGTCACGAACGGGTATGCATTCGTGACACCTGTGTGAAAAAAGGCAAAGCAAGTGGTGGGCCACGACATATTCGTGGCCGAGCGCTCAACCCGTCGCGGGTGGCGGTGCGCTGCGCAGTGTGAGCGTGAACTCGGCCCAGGCGCCTTGCTGGCTGCGGGCCTCGATGCGGCCGCCCATGCTCTCGACAAGCTGGCGGGTGATCGCCAGGCCGATGCCGCTGCCGGTTTCGGCACCGGCGTCGCGCCCGAGGCGGTTGAACGGCTCGTACAGCCGCGCGAGTTGAGCGTCGCTGAGCCCGGGCCCGCTGTTCCAGACGGCCAATTGCAGTGCGCCTGCCTCGGCGCGGTGCAGCGTGACCCGCACGACTCCCTCGGGGGCACCGTACTTGATCGCGTTCGACAGCAGGTTCAGCAGCGACTGCTTCAGGCGCAGCGGGTCGGCCAGCGCAGGCGGCAGGCCGGCCTCGAATGCGCGCTCGATGTGCATGCGGCGCTGCGCGGCGTCGCCGGCCACCATCGCGAGCGCCTCGTCGGCCAGCGCCTGCAGGTCGAGCGGCACGCTGTGCATGTCCATCGCACCGACCTCGACCTTGCTCAGGTCCATCAGGTCGGTGATCAGGCGCAGCAGGTGCTGGCCGGCCCGCTCGATGTGCTCGACCCGCTCCAGCTGCTGCGCCTGCAGCGGCGCGGCGGTGTCCAGCCGCAGCAGCTGCGAGAAACCCAGCACCGCGTTGAGCGGCGTGCGCAGCTCGTGGCTCACGCGGGCGAGGAACTGCGATTTCATCGCGTTGGCCTGCTCGGCCGCGTGCTGCTGCTCGCGGGCCGCCTGGGCCGCCTTCACATCGGTGATGTCGGCGAAGCTGCCGACCATGCGCAGGATGCGGCCGTCGGCATCGCGCTCGGCGACGTGCCCGCGGCTGAGCACCCACACCCAGCGGCCGTCGGCGTGGCGCAGCCGGTACTCGTCGGCATAGGGTTCGCGCTGGTCGCGCAGGAAGGCGCGGAAGCGCTCGCTCGCGCCCGGCAGGTCGTCCGGATGGCACAGCTTCGCGAAGCTGTCGGTGGCGACTTCGCCGAAGCGCGAGTTGAAATCGTCGGGGGTCGTGCCGATCAGGTCGGCCCAGCGCCCGCCGAGCGTCAGCATGTCGCTGCGCAGGTCGCGCGCCCACAGGCCGATGCGGCCGCCGTTGATCGCGGCGTCCAGCCATTCGCGCGAATGCCGCAGCTCGGTGATCATCTGCTCGCGTTCGGCGGCGAGCGCCTGTTGCGCGGTCACGTCGGTCACCACGCACAGCCGCGCGCTGCGGTCGCCGAACTGCAGGCCGTGCGCGCTGGTGCGTGCGAGCAGTTCGCTGCCATCCTTGCGGCGGTGGCGCCACGGGCCGGACGAGGTGACGCCGGGCGCGTCGGGCCCGCGCACCGCACGCACCTGCGCCTCCATCGCCGGGATGTCTTCCGGCGGGCGCAGGTCGGCCAGCGTCATCTGCAGGAATTCCTCGCGCGACCAGCCGTACTGCGCGATCGCCGCGCCGTTCACATCCAGGAAGCGCAGCGACAGCGCGTCGTAGATCCACATCGGCTGCGGATTGGCGTGGAACATCTGCTCGTAGCTGACGGCGATCTCGTGCAGCACGGTGTCTTCGGTGCTGGCGCGCGTGGTCAGCGAGCGCAGCAGCAGGATCAGCAGGCAGCCCGTCATCGCGACGAACAGCAGGCCCTGGATCGTGTGCACCAGCGTCAGCTGGCGCGGGTCGCTGGTCAGCGCGAGCGCCGCATGCTCGGACAGCAGCACCCAGGCCGTGCCCGCCGCCAGGTAGGCCAGGACCAGCACGACGGGGCTGCGGTGGGGGCGCTCTTGCATGCGGGTCGCTCCGGTCTACATCGTCTCAAAGCACGCCGCGTTCGCGCAGCGCCGCCAGTTGCCCGGGCGTCACGCCGATCTCGCGCAGCACGGCCTCGCTGTCCTCGCCGAGGGTCGGCGCGCGGCGGCGGATCGAGCCGGGCGTCGCGCTCAGCTTCGGCACGATGCCCGGGGTCTCGAGCGACAGGCCCTGCGCGCTGGTGATGCGCTGCAGCATGCCGCGCGCGCGGTAGTGCGGATCGTCGGCGATGTCGCGCGCGGTGTAGAGGCGCCCGGCCGGCACGTGGGCGGCGTTCAGCGCGTCCAGCACCTCGGCGACGCCGCGCGACGCGGCCCAATCGCCGATCGCCGCGTCGATCTCGGCGACCCGCGCGACGCGCCCGGCGTTGCCGGCCAGCGCCGGGTCGGCGCCGAGGTCGTCGCGCCCGATCGCCGCCATCAGGCGCTTGAAGATGCTGTCGCCGTTGCCGGCCACCAGCACCCAGCCGTCGCGGCAGGCGTAGGCGTTGCTCGGCGCGATGCCGGGCAACGCCGAGCCAGCGGGCTCTCGCACGGTGCCGAAGGCGCTGTACTCGGGCAGCAGGCTTTCCATGCAGTTGAAGACGGCTTCGTAGAGGGCCACGTCGATGACCTGCCCGCGCCCCTTCGGTGCCTCGGCCGACACCGTCGCGTGCCGGTGCTGCAGCGCCATCAGGATGCCGATCACGCCGTGCAGCGACGCGAGCGTGTCGCCGATGCTGACGCCCACGCGCACCGGCACGCGGCCCGGCTCGGCCGTCAGGTGGCGCAGGCCGCCCATCGCCTCGGCGACGACGCCGAAGCCCGGCCGGTCCTTGTAGGGCCCGGTCTGGCCGTAGCCGCTGATGCGCAGCATCACGAGGCCCGGGTTGGCGGCCGACAGGGATTCGTAGTCGAGCTCCCAGGCCTCCATCACGCCGGGCTTGAAGTTCTCGACCAGCACGTCGCACTCGGCGGCGAGCCGGCGCACGATGTCACGCGCCTCGGGCTGCTTCAGGTCGAGCGCCAGGCTGCGCTTGTTGCGCGACTGCACCTCCCACCAGACGCTGGTGCCCGCGTGCATCAGGCGCCACTGGCGCAGCGGGTCGCCGCTGCCGGGCGGCTCGACCTTGATCACGTCGGCGCCGAAGTCGGCCAGGGTCTTGGCGGCGAACGGGCCGGCGATCAGCTGGCCGAGTTCGAGCACCTTGAGGCCGGCGAGCGGGCCGGGGGAGGTGGGCGCTGGGGAAGGCGCTTGAGCGGACATGCCCGCGATGGTAGTGTCTGGCGCCGCCAATTCGATGGGGAACGCCATGCGATTCATCGCCCTCGGGGTCTCGTGCGCGCTGCTGCTCGCGGCGCTGGCCGACGGCGCCGCCGCGCTCGAGCGTTCGATCGACAAGGAAGCGGTGGTGGCTGCGCCGCTGGCCGCCGTCTGGCAGAGCTGGACCACGAAGGCGGGCATCGAGGGCTTCTTCGCGCCCGAGGCCGAGGTCGATGCGCGCGTCGGCGGGGCCTTCCACATCCACATGGATCCGCTGGCCGAGCCCGGCATGAAGGGCGCCGACGACATGCACTTCATGGCGCTGCAGCCGATGCAGATGATCAGTTTCGACTGGAACGCACCGCCCTCGCTGCCCGAGGCGCGCCGGCAGCGCACCTTCGTCGTCGTGCGCTTCGCGCCGGTCGATGACAACAGCACGCGCGTGACGCTGCACCACGTCGGCTGGGGCGACGGCGGCGAATGGGACAAGACCTACGCCTACTTCGACCGGGCGTGGGGCCGCGTGCTGGAGAACCTGCAGAAGCGCCACGCCGCCGGGCCGGTCGACTGGACGGCGTGGATGGAGAGCCTGCGCAAGGCGCATGCGGCGGCGCCGGCGCGTTGAGGCGACCTACCACTTGCACCCGCTGCCCTTGACCGCATCGACCGCCAGCGGCACGGCCGCCAGCAGGCCCATGCCGCTGTAGGCGGTGCGGCAATCGGTGCGACCGGCCTTGTCGAGCTCCTCGGTGATCTTGGCCTTGCGCTCGGGCGGCGGCGGCAACAGCGGCAGCACGCCGGGCGACATGCCGCCGGCGCTGCTGCCGCGGCTGCGCAGGCTCGGCAGGTTGAGGTTCAGCTTCGGTTCGCCGGGGGCACCGGGCGGCGTGGCGGCGTTGTCGTGGCCGGTCTCGCCGCCGGGGCCGACGACAGGGCCGGTGGTGGGGCCGACCGGTGACGGGGCGGTGGCGGGCTCGACGGCGGTACCRGGGCTGGCGCGCCGCGTGGTGGGGGGCGCCACAGGCTGGGGTGCGAGCATGGGCTCGGGCAGCGGTGCGGGGGCTGGTACCGGTGACGGTGCCGGCACGGGTGCAGGAACTGGCGCCGGAACAGGCACCGGCGGCGGGGCCGGCACCGGGACGGGCGGCGGCACCTCGACAACCGGCTCGGGGCGCGGGACCGGCAGCGGCGCGGGGGGTGGTGGCGGCTCCACCGGGACCGGCATCGCCACCGGCGGCGCGACGGGGGGCAACGGCAAGGGCAGCGGAAGCGGCTGCGGCGCCGTCGGTTCGGGCTCCACCGCAGGCGGCGGCGCGGCGGGCCGTGCCGCCACCGGTGCCGCGTCGCGCACGGCGGAGG
>NZ_JBFUFQ010000064.1:0-28224 GCF_056403355.1 Rhizobacter sp. P2_H3
GCCGAGGCCGGTTCGGTGCGCACGGCCCCGCGCAGCGCGCGCACGTCGGCGCGCCAGCGGCCGCGCCGCACCATCACGTTGAAGTCGCGGCACGGGCCGTCGAACAGGCTGGCGTTCAATGCAGCATCGCCGGAGAAGTGGAAGGGCTCGTGCGCGCGATCGAGCCGCTCGTCGAGCCGGCCGTCGGCCGAGTGCAGCCGCATGCCGGCGCCGCGCAGCAGCACGATGCAGCGTTCGACGCTGGGGAAGGCGGAGAACGGCGCGTCGCGTTCCACCTCGGCGACGCTCAGGCGCCAGTCGAAGTCCGTCGTGGCTTCGCGTGGCTGCACTGCGAGTTCGCGCGTCAGCCCGGCGCCGTTGCGCCACGCCACGGCGGGTAGCGACTGCAGGTCCAGTGTCTCGCTGCGCCCGCTCATCAACGCCCGACCATCGGCAGCTTCAGGTGCTGGGCCTGCGCCGTCTGCACCGCCAGCTCGTAGCCGGCGTCGGCATGGCGCATCACGCCCGAGCCGGCGTCGTTGACGAGCACGCGCGCCAGGCGCTTCGCGGCCGCGTCGGTGCCATCGGCCACGATCACCATGCCGGCGTGCTGCGAGTAGCCCATGCCGACACCGCCGCCGTGGTGCAGCGACACCCAGGTCGCGCCGCCGGAGGCATTCAACAGCGCATTCAGCAGCGGCCAGTCGGACACCGCATCGGTGCCGTCCTTCATGCCCTCGGTCTCGCGGTTCGGGCTCGCGACCGAGCCGGTGTCGAGGTGGTCGCGGCCGATCACGATCGGCGCCCTCAGCTCGCCGCTGCGCACCATCTCGTTGAACGCGAGCCCGGCGACATGGCGCTCGCCGAGCCCGAGCCAGCAGATGCGCGCCGGCAGGCCCTGGAACGCGATGCGCTCGGCGGCCATGTCGAGCCAGCGGTGCACGTGGGCGTTGTGCGGGAACAGTTCCTTGATCTTCGCGTCGGTCTTGCGGATGTCTTCCGGGTCGCCCGACAGCGCCACCCAGCGGAACGGCCCCTTGCCCTCGCAGAACAGCGGGCGGATGTAGGCCGGCACGAAACCGGGGAAGTCGAACGCGTTCTTCACGCCCTGGTCGAACGCGACCTGGCGGATGTTGTTGCCGTAGTCGACGGTGGGCACGCCCATCGCGTGGAAATCGAGCATCGCCTGCACGTGCACCGCACACGACTGCGCGGCGGCCTGCTTCAGGCGCTCGTGCTGGTGCGGGTCGCGCTGCGCATCGCGCCACTGCGCGACGCTCCAGCCGGCCGGCAGGTAGCCGTTGATCAGGTCGTGCGCCGAGGTCTGGTCGGTGACGATGTCGGGGCGGATGCCGCCGGCCTTCGCGCGCCGCACCAGCTCGGGCAGCAGTTCGGCGGCGTTGCCCAGCAGGCCGATCGACACCGCCTCGCGCTTGGCCGTGTGCTGCTGGATCAGCGCCAGCGCGTCGTCGAGGTCCTTCGCCTGCTTGTCGAGGTAGCGCGTGCGCAGCCGGAAGTCGATGCTGCTCTGCTGGCATTCGATGTTCAGCGAGACGGCGCCGGCGAAGGTGGCGGCCAGCGGCTGTGCGCCGCCCATGCCGCCGAGGCCGGCCGTCAGCACCCAGCGCCCGGCCAGCGTGCCGCCGAAGTGCTGGCGGCCGGCTTCGGCGAAGGTCTCGTAGGTGCCCTGCACGATGCCCTGGGTGCCGATGTAGATCCACGAACCAGCCGTCATCTGGCCGTACATGAAGAGACCCTGGCGGTCGAGCTCGTTGAAATGCTCCCAGGTGGCCCACTTCGGCACCAGGTTGGAGTTGGCGAGCAGCACCCGCGGCGCATCCGGATGCGTGCGGAACACGCCGACCGGCTTGCCCGACTGGATCAGCAGCGATTCGTCGTCTTCCAGCTCGCGCAGCGACGCGAGGATCTGGTCGAAGCAGGCCCAGTCGCGCGCCGCGCGGCCGATGCCGCCGTAGACCACGAGTTCTTCCGGGCGCTCGGCCACCTCGGGGTCGAGGTTGTTCTGGATCATGCGGAAGGCCGCCTCGGTGAGCCACGACTTGCAGCTCAGCGTGCTGCCGCGCGGGGCGCGCACGACGCGGCCGGGGGCCGAGCGGGCGGCCTGTGCCGCGGCATGGGCCACGGTCTTCATGTCGGTGGTGGAGTTCATCGGCGGCCTTCGGGCGTGGGAGTGTCGAGCAGGATGCGGAGAAGTGGTCTAGACCACTTCGCGCAGGATGCCGGGAGTCGGCCCGCCCGTCAAGTCACTCGGTGGCCGACTGCGCCGCATCGACCAGCCGCGCCCGCAGCCACTGGTGGGCGCTCGCCCGGTCGTGCCGCATGTGCCACAGCGCCTCGACGTGGATGCCGGCCAGCTGCAGCGGGATCGGCCGCTGCACCAGCTTGTCCTGGTAGCCGGTGGCGCTGATGAAGGTGCGGGGCAGCACCGTCAGCAGGTCGCTGCGGGCGACCACCCGGCCGGCGGTGAAGAACTGGTTGACCGTCAGCACGATGCGCCGCGTGCGGTGCAGCTGCGTCAGCGCCTGGTCGACCAGCCCGTGCGGCCGGCCGGAGAAGCTCACCAGCAGGTGGTGCGCCTCGCAGAAGCGGTCCAGCGTCAGCTCGCCCTCGGCCAGCGGGTTGCCACGCCGCATCACGCAGACGTACTGGCTGTCGTACAGCCGCTCATGGTGGATCGGGCTCGTGCTGCCCTGGGCGACCAGGTTGGCCACCGCGTCGGGAAAGTAGCCGACCGCGAAATCGACCTCGCCGCGCTCCAGCAGCGGCCGCGGATCGCGCGTCGTCAGCGGGATCACCCGCAGGTTGGCCAGCGCCTGGCCCTGTTCGATCTGTTGAACGAGGGAGGGCATCAGCATCGCCGCGGTCGCGTCGGCCATCGCGAGTCGGAAGTTCGCCACATCCTTCTGCGGGTCGTAGTCGCCCGGCGCGAAGGCCTGGCGCAGGGCCGCCAGGGCCGCCTGCACCTCCGGCCACAGCTGCTCGGCGCGCGGCGTGGGCTTGACCCCGAACGATGTGCGAGTGAGCAGTTCCTCACCGACAGAGTCTTTCAGGCGCTTGAGGGCGTTGCTGACGGCTGGCTGAGTGAGCGCCAGACGCTCGGCGGCGCGGGTCAGGTTGCCCTCTGCCATCACCGCGTCAAACACGCGCAGCAGGTTCAAGTCAAGTGTGCGGAAATTCATGTTTGCTACTCCTCGACACCGGGATATCACGGCTGTGTATATCACTGATTCACAGCTTTCAGTAGCCAACCCCTGGGGTAAACCCTAGGATTGCGGCATGCGAGGTCGAAAACGATTTCGCGAGTCTTGAAAGGACCCTCCATGAACCCCGTGATGAGCCTGAATCTCCCGCAAGTGCCCACCGGCGCCGTCGCGTCCGGTTCGGCATCGCACGACGTGTGGGGCCGCATCGGCCGCCGCGTCTGGGCCTCGTTGGAAGCCGCCGGCCAGACCCGCGCCCGTCCCGAACTGCTGGCGCTGGCCAGCCGCTACGAAGCGTCGCAGCCCGAACTTGCAGCCCAGCTGCGTTCCATGGCTTCCGTTCGCCAGCGCTGATCGACCTCCCCCGAATTCGCCACAAGCGACCCAACCCCGAAGGAAACACGATGACCACGACCACGATGGACCTGCAAGTCCCCCAGCAACGCACCGCCCCGCGCCTGGCCGCGCCGTTCGCCGCTGCTTTCGCCGCGCTGCTGAACGCCCTGAAGCCCGCCGAGCGCGTGAACGTGGAAGAGAACCAGGCCGCCCGTGAGGCCGCCGACGTGCGAGCGATGGCTCGCCAGTATCTGAAGACCGACCCCGGCTTCGCTGCGGACCTGTTCGCAGCCGCCGACCGGCACGAAGAGCTGTACGGCAACTGAACCGGTGCCGCTGCCACGGGCAGCGGCACACAGAGAGACCACCATGAACCAGTCGACTTTCTTTGCTGACTCGCAAGCCTCGACGGCTTTCGTCCAGCGCATTTCGGACGCTTATGCGTTCGCCACCGCGGCACTCGCGAACCTGCTGAGCCCCGCCGCCGAGAGCCCGGCCGAAGCCGCCAGCCGCCTGCGCTCGCTGGCCGAGGCCTACAGCGACGGCCAGCCGAGCTACGCCGCCGACCTGCGCGCCGCCGCCGATCGCGCCGACGCCGAGGTCTGAGATCTTCGCGCGGATCTGCTCCGCGCTGAAATGAAAAGGCCCGCATCAGCGGGCCTTTTTTCATGGGGCGCGGGTCGCGTCAGGCCGCCAGCCGGGCCTCGATGCGTGCCTTGGTCGCGGTGAGCTCCGCCGGCAGGTGCCAGGCGAGCTGCTTGAACAGCTCGTCGTGCAGCGACAGCTCGGCCCGCCAGGCGCCGGCATCGACGCCGGTCACCTGGTCGTACTGCGCCGCGCTGAAGTCCAGGCCTTCCCAGTTCAGGTCCTGGTAGCTGGGTGTCACGCCGAACACGTTCTCGCGGCCCTGGGCCCGGCCTTCGACGCGCTCGAGCATCCACTTCAGCACGCGCATGTTCTCGCCGTAGCCCGGCCAGACGAACTTGCCGTCGGCACCCTTGCGGAACCAGTTCACGCAGAAGATCTTCGGCAGCGTGGCGCCGCGGGCCTGCAGCTTCGCGCCGAGCGACAGCCAGTGCTGGAAGTAGTCGCTCATGTTGTAGCCGATGAACGGCAGCATCGCGAACGGGTCGCGGCGCACCACGCCCTGCTGGCCGGCCGCAGCGGCGGTGGTTTCGCTGCCCATCGTGGCCGCCATGTAGACGCCTTCGGTCCAGTCGCGCGCCTCGGTGACCAGCGGCACGGTTGTCGAGCGGCGGCCGCCGACGATGATCGCGTCGATCGGCACGCCTTCGGGATCGTCCCAGGCCGGGTCGAGCGCCGGGTTGTTGGTGGCCGGCACCGTGAAGCGCGCATTCGGGTGCGCCGCCTTCGCGCCGGTCTCCTTCGCGATCGCCGGGGTCCAGCGCTGGCCTTGCCAGTCGGTCAGTTGGGCGGGCGGGACGTCGGTCATGCCTTCCCACCAGACGTCGCCGTCATCGGTGAGCGCGACGTTCGTGAAGATCACGTCGCGCTTCAGGCTCGCCATGCAATTGAAGTTGGTCTTCTCGTTGGTGCCGGGGGCGACGCCGAAGTAGCCGGCTTCCGGGTTGATGGCGCGCAGGCGGCCGTCGGCGGCCGGCTTGATCCACGCGATGTCGTCGCCGATGGTCGTGACCTTCCAGCCCGGCAGGCCGTCCGGCGGGATCAGCATCGCGAAGTTGGTCTTGCCGCAGGCGCTCGGGAATGCCGCGGCGACGTGGTGTTTCCTTCCCTCGGGGCTCTCGACGCCGAGGATCAGCATGTGCTCGGCCAGCCAGCCCTCGTCGCGGCCCATCGTGCTCGCGATGCGCAGCGCGAAGCACTTCTTGCCGAGCAGCGCGTTGCCGCCGTAGCCGGAGCCGTAGCTCCAGATCTCACGCGTCTCGGGATAGTGGACGATGTACTTGGTGGCGTTGCACGGCCATGCGACATCCTTCTGCCCCGGTTCCAGCGGCGCGCCGACGGTGTGCATGCACGGCACGAACTCGCCGTCGGTGCCCAGCACGTCGATCACGGCCCGGCCCATGCGCGTCATGATCTTCATGTTGACGGCGACGTAGGGGCTGTCGGAGAGCTCGACGCCGATGTGCGCGATCGGCGAGCCGAGCGGGCCCATGCTGAACGGCACGACGTACATCGTGCGGCCCTTCATCGCGCCGCGGAACAGGGCCCGGTCTCCGGTCTGCAGCAAGCTGCGCATCTCGGCCGGGTCCATCCAGTTGTTGGTGGGGCCGGCGTCTTCCTTCTTCGCGCTGCAGATGAAGGTGCGGTCCTCGACGCGCGCCACGTCGCTCGGGCTGCTGCAGGCGAGGTAGCTGTTGGGGCGCAGCTCGGGGTTCAGCTTCTTGAAGGTGCCGGCGGCCACCAGCTGGGCGCAGAGCTTGTCGTACTCGGCGGTGCTGCCGTCGCACCAGTGCACGTCACGGGCTTCGGTCAGCGCGGCCATCTCGGCCACCCAGGCCATCAGCCGGGCATGTCGGACGTAGGCGGGCGCGTTCAGGCGCAAACCCTCCATCGCGGGTCGGTTCATCGTGGGCTCCAATCATCAAAGTCAAAGTGCGGGATCGGGCGAACCTCGGGGCTCGCCCCATACCGCAAGGACACGACGGCAGGAACAGGCGGTTTCATGCCGGATGGGCAATCGGCATGCCTCCACCGGGCAAGGCATTGTCGTACGACTGTAATCGCGCCGTAACTGCCGCAAACCGGGGGATCATGCAAATTGCGAATGGCAACATGCAAAGCAGTTGTGACTTTTTCGGCGGTTGTGCGGGGCGGCTGCCCGGACGGTGCCATGCCCGAACTCGCTGTTGCATGGCTGTTTCTGCGGCCGCTTAAGATCGTCGGATGATGCGACGACGCCTCCTCCTCTCCCTCGCGGCCGCCAGCAGCCTGGCCGCTTCCTTCACTGCCCGTGCGGCCCAGCGCAAGTCGCTGGCGGATCCGCTGCTGATGGGCGTCGAGCAGGCGATGCTCGACTCCGGCCTCGGCCAGGCCTTCCAGAAGGGCTTCGGCCGCGACACCGGTGTCGCGGTGCAGGTGTCGGGCGGCCAGAGCGCCGCGCTGATCCAGGCGCTCGAGCGCGGCGAGATCGACATGGCGATGACGAACGCGCCGGAGCTCGAGATGCAGCTCGAGAAGCAGGGCCTGGCCCACGACCGCCACCGCGTCGCGCTCGGCGACTACGTGCTGATCGGCCCGGTCGAAGGCAAGGGCAAGAAGGCCAAGGACCCGGCCGGCGTGCTCGGCGGCAAGGACATCGGTGCCGCGCTGATGGGTATCGCGAACGCGCAGGCGCGCTTCCTCGGCAACAACGGCGGCAGCGGCGCGGCGCTGGCCGAGTTGCCGCTGTGGCGCGCCTCGAAGGTGGCGCCGGTCGCACCGTGGTACGTGACCGCGGACCCGAAGAGTTCGATCATCGCGCAGGCCGCGGCGCAGAACGCGTACGCGGTGGTGGAGCGCGGCGTCTGGCTGAGCCACGTGACCAAGCCGCTCGCGATCGTCGTCGAAGGCGATCCGCTGCTGGCGACCGAGGTGCACGTGATGCGCTCGTTCCGCGTCAACCACCCGGCGGCCAAGTTGTTCACGGCCTGGGTGTCCGGCCCGCAAGGTCGCCGCGTCGCGGCGAGCGTGCGCGGCTGGCGCGCGGCCGCCAACTGATCTGCCGATGACGATGCGCCTGCTCAGCGTCAACGCCGCCCGCGCGAGCGAGCGCCTGATCGACGGCCGGCCGGTGCTCACCGGCATCGGCAAGCAGCCGGTCGACGGCCCGGTGGCGGTGCAGACCCTGGGGCTGGACGGCGACGAGCAGGCCGACCTCAGCGTGCATGGCGGCCTCGGCAAGGCGGTGTACGCCTACCCGAGCGAGCACTACCCGTTCTGGCAGACGGTGCGGGCACAGGCGCAGGCGGCCGGCTGGAACGAGCCGCTGCCGCACGGTTCGATCGGCGAGAACCTGACGCTCGCCGGCATGCTCGAGGACCAGGCGTGGATCGGCGACGTGCTGCGCTTTCCCGATTGCGAACTCGCGGTCAGCGAGCCGCGCTTCCCGTGCTTCAAGTTCAATGCGGCGATGGGGTTCAACCAGGCCGCGAAGATGATGGCGTCGAGCGCCTGGTGCGGCTTCTACCTGTCGGTGCGCTCGCCCGGCACGTTGCGCGCCGGGCAGGCCTTCGAGCTGGTGCCGGGGCCGCGCGAGGTCGGCATCCCGGAGTTGTTCCGCGCCCGCATGAAGAAGGCCTGAAAGGGCTCAGGCCTTCGACGCCGACCAGCGGAACATCGGCGACGCGAGCAGCACCACCGCGGCCATCCGCGTGACGTGGAAGGCCGTCACCACCGGCACGCCCAGCTCCAGCACCTTGGCCGTCAGGCACATCTCGGCGATGCCGCCCGGCGAGGTGCCGAGCAGCACGGTGGCCGGGTGCAGGCCGCTGAACTGCGCGACGCCGAGCGCAAAGCCCGCTGACAGCGCGATCATCACCAGCGTGCCCGCCCCCACGCTCAGCAGCCAGCGCGGCGCGGTGTGCAGGAAGGCCGGCGTGAAGCGCGTGCCGAGCGCGACGCCGATGAAGAGCTGGCCGAGGTTGGTCATCCACTTCGGCACGGCTGACAGCTCGACGCCGGTGGCGGTGAGCCCGAACGCGACGAACAGCGGGCCCAGCACCCACGGGTTCGAGACGCCGCGCCAGCGCAGGAAGGCGCCGCCGGCGGCCGTCATCGCGATCAGTTGCAGCAGCCCGTGCCACTCGACGACCTGCGGGCCGGGCAGTGTCGGGTCGAGCCCGTGCAGCCCGGCGAACTGGAAGCCGAACGGGATCGTCAGCACGACCAGCAGGATGCGCAGCGAATGGGCGCTCGCGACCAGGTCCATGCGCCCGCCGTAGCGCTCGGCGAGCACCGCCATCTCGGAGGCGCCGCCGATCGCGCTCGCGAAGAACAGCGTCGGCCGGTCGAGCGCCATCGCGGCGTTGGCGCGCGCGAGGTAGACGCCGAAGCCGGCGCCGAGCAGCAGCGCCCACGCGATGCCGGCCAGGATCACCGCCCAGTGGCTGGCGACGATGCCCACCACCTGCGGCGTGAAGTACAGCCCGAGCACGGTGCCGATGGCCCACTGGCCGGCGTTGCGCAGCGGCGTGGCGGCGGCGAGCGGCAGGCCGGTCATGCAGCCGATCGCGGTCGCGACCAGCGGGCCGATCATCCACGGCAGCGGGGTATGCAGCAGCAGGCACAGGCCGGCGGCCGCGGCGCCGGCGAGGAGGGTCAGGGCAAGGCGGGCCGGGCGCCGCGCGAGGAATTCAGGCACCCGGCGATGCTAGCCGCCCGGGCCGTCAGCGTGCTTTCAGAAGCCTTCGAGCACGACCTTGCCGCGCGCCTTGCCGCTTTCGATGAAGGCATGGGCGCGCTTCAGGTTGGCAGCGTTGATCGTGCCGAAGTGCTCGCCCAGCGTGCTGCGCAGCTGGCCGGCATCGATCAACCGCGCCACCTCGTCGAGCAGCTCGTGCTGCTTGTGCATGTCGGCGGTCTGCATCATCGGCCGCGTGAACATCAGCTCCCAGTGCAGCGACAGGCTCTTGCGCTTCATCGCCATCACGTCGAGCGGCTCGTGGAAGTCGTCGATCAGCGCCAGCTTGCCTTGCGGCGCGAGCGCCTCGACGATCTGCTTGTAATACGTCGGTGTGTGCGTGAGCCCGGCCACCGCGGTGACCTGCGGCACGCCGGCCGCCTGCAGTTGCGGCAGCAGCGGCTGGTGGTGGTCGATCACGTGGTGCGCGCCCAACTCGCGCAGCCAGGCCTGCGTCTCAGGGCGCGATGCGGTACCGATCACCGTCAGCTTCGTCAGCCGGCGCGCCAGTTGCGTGAGGATGGAGCCGACGCCACCGGCCGCGCCGATGATCAGCAGCGCGCCTTCGGTGTCGGCGGTGGCACCGAGGCGATCGAACAGCAGCTCCCAGGCAGTGATCGCGGTCAGCGGCAGCGCGGCCGCCTGCGCGACCGGGATCGACGTGGGCGCGTGGCCCACGATGCGCTCGTCCACCAACTGCAGCTCGGCATTGCTGCCCGGCCGCGTGATGTCGCCGGCGTACCAGACGCGATCGCCCGGCTTGAACAGCGTGACCTTCTCGCCCACCGCTTCGACGGTGCCGACGGCATCCCAGCCGATCACCTTCAGCTGCCCCTCGGCGGGCGGGCTGCCGGCGCGGATCTTCACGTCGACCGGGTTCACCGACACCGCCTGCACGCGCACCAGCAGGTCGCGGCCGGCGGCGGCGGGTTCGGGCAGCGTCACGTCGAGCAGCGATTCGGCATCGGTGATCGGCAAGGGACGGCGGTAGGCAACGGCTTTCATCGGGCGGCTCCGGAAGGGAAGTGTTCGGTCCGGGCACTGTAGGCAGCTTGGCTGGAATTGATAATCCGGTCTCGCGAACTATCACCTTCAAACCAGATTTGAAGCCGGCCGGGATCGAGACGGCGGCGACGACAATACGGGGCTGCCCGTTTTCCAGAAAGCCGCCCATGCTCGCCTACCGCCACGCCTTCCACGCCGGCAACCATGCCGACGTGCTCAAGCACACCGTGCTCGGCATGGTGCTGCGCTACATGAACCAGAAAGAGAAGCCGTACCGCCTGGTCGATACCCACGCCGGCGCCGGTGGCTACTCGCTCGAAGGCCAGTACGCGACGAAGAAGGGCGAGTTCGAGCAGGGCATCGCGCGGCTGTGGGGTCGCGACGACCTGCCCGGTCCGGTGGCCGACTACGTGGCCGCGGTGCGCCAGTTCAACCCCGACGGCAAGCTGCGCCAGTACCCCGGCTCGCCGGCCTTCGCGCAGATGCTGCTGCGCGCGCAGGACCAGCTGCGCCTCTTCGAGCTGCACAACACCGACCACCGCATCCTCGCGTCCTTCCTCGGCGAGACGAAGAACGTCGAGATCTTCAACGCCGACGGCTTCGACGGGCTGAAGGGCCAGGTGCCGCCGTCGAGCCGGCGCGCGGCCATCCTGATGGACCCGAGCTACGAAGGCCACGGCGACTACGGCCGCGTGATCGCGTCGCTGCGCGAGGCGCTGCTGCGCTTCGCCGAAGGCGTCTACATGGTCTGGTACCCGCAGGTGCAGAAGCTCGAAGCCGCGCAGCTGCCGCGCCGCCTCGAGGGCCTCGCGCCCAAGGGCTGGCTGCACGTGCGCCTGACGGTGCAGGTGCCCGATTCGCAGGGCTTCGGCCTGGCCGGCAGCGGCATGTTCATCCTGAACCCGCCGTACACGCTGCACGACGAGCTGCTCGCCGTGCTGCCGTACCTGGTCGACGTGCTGGGACAGTACGACGACGCGAACTACCTGCTCGAGCAGAAGACGGCTTGAACCGCGCGGCCTGAACTTCGCGGCGCAAGTTAAGTTGCAACTGAGGTTGCAAGCGGTTTCAGCCGAGTTTCACGAAACGCTCGGTAGATTCCCTGACGGACGCCTTTTTGCTGCAGTGCCGTAGCTGCACTGCCGCAATCCGCGCCAGGGCGCGCGGCTGCTCATGCCGCGCCGTGTCATGTGATGTTTTTCACAGTCTTCGACGGGCCGCTTCGGGCTTGTCATCGCCTTAACGATTGGTAAACGTCTTCTTGCAAGCGCTTTCAGCCGTGGCTATGCTCGCGCCGCGTTCGCTCGCTCCGCTGATGCGCACGACATACCCACAAGAGGAGACAAGCCATGATCCGTTCTTCCCGCGCTGCCCTGCATGGGCTCGCCTGGGCCGTTGCGCTCACGCTGGGCGCCTGCGGCGGAGGCGATTCCAACGACAGCCCGCCGCCGCCTCCCGTGAGCACCGACATCCCGACCACCCCGCTGCAGGACTGGCCCGCGATCAAGAGCGCGGTGGCCCGTGACGCCGGCATCGAGGCGCAGGTGGACGCGCTGCTCGCCAAGATGAGCCTGGAGGAGAAGGTCGGCCAGATGACGCAGGTCGAGATCCAGGGGGTGACGCCGGACGACATCAAGACCTACCACCTGGGCTCGGTGCTGAACGGCGGTGGATCCTTCCCGGGCCAGCACAAGGATGCACCGGTCGCCGACTGGCTGGCGCTGGCCGATACGCTGTGGGCCGCGTCGAAGGACCCGGCCAATGCGAACCCGATCCCGCTGATCTGGGGCACGGACGCGGTGCACGGCCACAACAACGTGAAGGGCGCGACGCTCTTCCCGCACAACATCGGGCTGGGCGCGACGCGCGACCCCGACCTGCTGCGCCGCATCGGCGAGGTGACCGCGCGCGAAGTGGCGCACACCGGCATCGACTGGGCCTTCGGCCCGACGCTCGCCGTCGTGCGCGACGACCGTTGGGGCCGCACCTACGAGGGCTACTCGGAAGACCCGTTGGTCGTGCAGTCGTACGGGGGCGCGGTGATCCAGGGCCTGCAGGGCACGCTCGCGAAGGACGCGAAGGCCAACGAGAAGGTGGTCGCCACGGCCAAGCACTTCCTGGGCGACGGCGGCACCACCGACGGCAAGGACCAGGGCATCACCGCGGTCACCGAGGCCGACCTGATCAACATCCACGGCCGCGGCTACTACACCGCGCTGCAGGCGGGTGCGCAATCGGTGATGGCCTCGTTCAGCAGCTGGAAGGACGCCTCGAAGGGCGACACCGCGCGCGCCGACAAGATGCACGGCCACAAGTACCTGCTGACCGACGTGCTGAAGACGAAGATGGGCTTCGACGGCTTCGTCGTCTCGGACTGGAACGGCCTCGGCCAGGTCAACGCGACCAACAGCGATTCGACGCGCGCCTGCACCAACGCCGACTGCCCGCAGGCCATCAACGCCGGCATCGACATGGTGATGGTGCCGTACGTCGACGACTGGAAGGCGTTCATCGCCAACACGATCGCGAGCGTGAAGAGCGGCGAGATCCCGCAGGCGCGCATCGACGATGCGGTGCGCCGCATCCTGCGCGTCAAGCTGCGCGCCGGCCTGTTCGACAAGCCGAAGCTGTCGGCACGCAACGCGAGCAGCGAGGTCGGCACCGCCGAGAACCGCGCGGTGGCGCGCGAGGCGGTGCGCAAATCGCTGGTGCTGCTGAAGAACAACGGCGCCACGCTGCCGCTGGCGCGCAGCGCCAGGGTGCTGGTGGCCGGCAAGAGCGCCGACAGTTTGTCGAACCAGAGCGGCGGCTGGTCGCTCACCTGGCAGGGCACCGACAACGTCAATGCCGATTTCGGCGGCGGCACCACGCTGTGGGCGGCGATCCAGAAGATCGCGCCGAACGCGGTGATCGACACCAGCACCACCGGCGCGCTGGGCAGCGCCGACTACGACGCGGCGATCGTCGTGATCGGCGAGACGCCGTATGCCGAAGGCGTCGGCGACATCGGCAAGACCAAGACGCTGGAGCACGCGAAGCTGCACCCGGAAGACGTCGCGCTGATCGATGCGCTGAAGACCAAGGGCGTCAAGAAGATCATCACGGTGCTGTACTCGGGCCGCCCGCTGTACGTGAACCGCGAGCTCAACCGCTCGGATGCGTTCGTCGCCGCGTGGCTGCCGGGCACCGAGGGTGACGGCCTGACC
Organism: Rhizobacter sp. P2_H3; assembly: GCF_056403355.1. Lineage (NCBI taxonomy): Bacteria > Pseudomonadati > Pseudomonadota > Betaproteobacteria > Burkholderiales > Sphaerotilaceae > Rhizobacter > Rhizobacter sp. P2_H3. The sequence continues at coordinate 13,110 of NZ_JBFUFQ010000064.1, forward strand.
GACGTGCTGTTCAAGAAGGACGACGGGGCCGTCAATGCCGACTTCAGCGGCAAGCTGTCGTACTCGTGGCCGAAGGCGGCCTGCCAGGTCGCGCTGAACCATGGCGATGCTGGCTACGACCCGCTGTATGCCTTCGGCTACGGCCTGAGCTATGCCGCGCCGGGGGCCGACCAAGTGGCGCTCGACGAGGCCACCGTGGCGCAGGGCTGCGGCGTGCCGGCGGGCGGCGGCGGCACCACCGACCAGACGCTGGCGGTGTTCGACGGCGCGAACCAGAGCGGCTTCTCGCTGCGCATCGGCGCACCGTCGAGCTGGAGCGTGCTGGTGGGGCTGTCGTCGGCGACGACCACGTCGACGCCGCAGGGCGAGATCAGTGCGGTGCCGGTCGACGACAAGGACGGCAAGCAGTGGGCGGCGATCAAGGCGAAGTGGAACGGCGCGGCCGGCCAGCTCTACATGCAGAGCACCAACGACGCCGACAAGCAGGACCTGCAGTCGTACCTGAACTCGAAGGGTTCGCTGGTGTTCGATGCGCGCGTCAGCGTGGCGCCGAGCGCGGCGGTGAAGATGCGGGTGGACTGCGGCTACCCGTGCATGGGCGAGATCGACGCGACGAACACCTTCGGCGCGCTGCCGGTCAATACCTGGACGGAACTCGCGATCCCGCTGCAGTGCTTTGCCGACCAGGGCACCGACTTCACCGCGGTGAACACGCCGTTCCTGCTGTACAGCAGCGGCGGGCAGTTCGAGGTGTCGGTGGCCAATATCCGCTGGGATCCGAAGAACACCGGCAACGTGCCGTGCGCGGGCGGGCCGGCGGTGAACGTGATCGCGGTCAGCGACGACAAGGACCTGTACGTCAATGGCATCAGCGATGCGGCGGCGTTGGCGCCGGCGGGTGCGTGGTCGTACGGCACGGGCAGCGTGACGCTGACGAACGACCTGGTCGACGGCACCGACAAGCTGATCGACGTGGTGTTCAACGGCGTGACCGACGGGGCCGGCAACGGCGGCATCTTCCTGTCGGTGCCGGACAACACGCTGATCGACGCGTCGGCGATCGCGGCGACGGGCGGCGTGCAGTTCGAGATCCGGGTGCTCGACTACGGCAACAGCACGCAGGACTTCTGGACCAAGATGGTCTGCGACCGCAAGAGCGAGACCTGCCGCACCGGCGACCTGAAGGACAAGGTCGGCCACCCGGCGCTCAACACCTGGCAGACGGTGAAGATCCCGTTCAGCTCGCCGGACTACGTGGCGAACGGGTTCGATGCTTCGAAGATCACGTCGCCGCTGGAGATGCTGCCGGCGTGGGACGACCAGAAGGGAACCATCCATTTCCAGATCCGCAACCTGCGGATCGTGAAGAACCTCTGAGCGGGGTTCTCGATTGCGGCGGTCGCGCGGGCCTTGGCGGTCAGCGCGTGACCCTTCAGGGGCGCAACGCGAGTTGCGCCCTTTTTTTGTTCGCTGCATCTGCACGGCAAAGGCGCGTGCAGGTTCGCTGACGGTGGCACCATGTGGTCTTCGAGAAAACGACAACAACAGGCCGGGAGGCGAATGCGACATCCCTTCACTTTGCTGATCGCATCGGTGCTGACGATGGGATCCATCGGCATCGCGACTGCGGCGCCCGTCGACGGGTGCTACGTGCTGCCGCACTCCATCGCCTATCGCGGTGATGCGCCTACTGCCCCGGATGAAGTCATTCCCGTGCTGGACCATTTCGGGGTGCGACAGGACTCCGAATCCACATACGAATTCGACCTGCTCGTCGTCGGCGACCAAGGTCACGTGTGCCAAGCCACCGGTCGCCTGGAGATCGTCAAGAAGGGGAGCCGTGAAATCCTCCGCCGGGTGCCAGACGAAGATGACGAAGCGATGCGGGTGAGAGGGGCGTCGCTCTGCAAGTTGATTGCCGAGGTCAAGCCGAAGACCATCGTCATCCAGGCGAACAGCCCGTGCGACGACCTGTTTGCGTGCGGCGCAGGCATGGGCATCGGTGAGCGTTCCTTTCGACGCAGCAGTGCTGTGCCGGCGAAACCGAGACCGCCTTGCTTTCAGAAGTGAAGGCCGGAACAGGTGCCGCGCACAAATGCCAAGAGCTGATTCATTGCTGAGTGCGTGATCCCTCTTTCGTCCGATCACCTCACGCTACAGTGAAGTTCATGGCCTCCCTTCATGAAACCATCGACTTCGTCGGCGAATCCGATCTGCCCAAGAACTGGCAGGACGACGTCTTCAGGTACTGCACGTTCACGGGTCTCGATGTCGAAGGCGCTGCGTTCGAGGGCATCCTGAACGGCTGCAGGGTGAATGACTCCTCGTGGTACTGGGGGCTGTTCAACACGACGACCTTCGTTCGCGTTGAATTCAACGGATGCGTCTTCCGCGGCTCGGGCTTCGCCGGGTGCCTCTTCGCCGAATGCCGGTTCGTCAACTGCAAGTTCCTGAGGGACAACCTGAGTGCAGGCTGCACGTTCGACGGGTGCAGGTGGTACGACTGCGAGCAGACCGAGTGCGAGGGGCTGTCTCGTCAATTTGCGGCCGAATCGAAGAGGCGCACGCATTGATGCTCGCTCTCACCGTTCATATCACTCGATACGTCGACGATCACTTCCCGGGGTTCGTCGAATGCACATTCCAGGACGCCGAAGGCAAGACTCACGTCTTCGTTGAAAAGGTGCCCGTTGTCAGCCGGGAAGCGCTTGATGTCACGAGCATCTACCCAGCGATCGGGGCGATGCATTGCGAGAACGAGTTGGCCTGGATGGATGAAGCGGGGCGACGACTGGTGCGAATCAACACCGACCACCCCTGGCACATCGAGTCAATGGCTGGAGAGAGCCGGTTCGTCGTGCTTGCGTCGCAGCTCGCGGACTGAGTTGGCGATGGTCGGTGGCAACATCCGACCTCACGAAACCAGCTGGCAAAACGTCGGGCGCCCCATGAGGAAAATCTGGTACCTGTGCATGACGATCGGCTTCCTGTGGCTGATGGCCATCCAGCTCTACTACACGCTCGGCATCGACTTCCGGCTGGTGATGAAGGCGCAGCACCGAAACCCTCCGCGCGAGGACCGCGGCTGTCTGAAATGTGAGTCGTATGAGGGCGCTCTTGCCGCCGCGGGACTGGCACACGATCTCGCACCGAATGTCATCTGGCCTGCCGTGCTTCTGCTGGCAGGCGGCTGCGGTGCCGCACGCAACAGCCGGAGGACGACCCCGACACCGCCAGGCGATGATTCATCGGCCGGACCGTCGAGCGAGAACGCCGAACAAGAGTCTGGAATGCGTCAGCCATGAAGAAGTCGATCGCTGCCTGTGCAACGGCCATCGTTCTGGCCGCAGGACTGCTCGGATGCAATGTCGATATCCCACCGATCTCGGCGGCGACTCGCACGACCTACGTCGCGGGCACGCCGGGGCCGCGCGAGCAGTTGACGAGCGCACAACGCCAGGCGCTGGGCAAGTGGCTCACGGAGCATCGCGCCGACTGGTCACGCACCGTGGCGACGCATTCGCCTCGAATGGTGATCGAGATGGAGCATGAAGGCGGAACGACATCGCTGAACCTCTGGCCGCGATGGCTCATCGCTTCCGGCCCGTTCGGGCAGTATCAGCGCGCGCTTGCTGAAGACGAGGCGCGTACGCTGGCTGCTATCCTCGATCCGGACGACGCCGTGTTCAATGGCGCTCCGGATAGCAGCAACTGACCGTCAACCCCACCATCGGATGCGTGGCACACCGCCTTCCCTGCTGAGCACCGCGCTCGCAAGCGTGGTGGTGGTCGTCGCCTTCGTGGCGGTGGTGTATTTGATGGTCAAACGCGCTCGCGACCCCCGCACGGTACCGCGAGATCCTGTTGATCGCCGACTGCTGCCGCTGCTCAAGAACCCATCGCGTCGAGAGAAGCTGCTCTTCGTCATCGGCCTCCTGGTCGCCGCGGCCGCGCCATGGCTCACGTACGTGCTCGAACGATAGAGTCTTCGTCAGGAAGCGGAGGCACGGACGAAAACGTCCGTGCCTCCGAAGCAAAGCCCGCGTCAGCGAACCTTGCCCGCCTTCCACGCATTCAGCAGCGTGTCATACGCGATCGTCTCGCCCTTCGGCTTCTCGTTCGCCAGCTTCTTCCACGGCGCGCCCTTGTCGCTCAGCCACTTGTTCGGGTCGCCCTTCGGATTCAGCTTCGGTGCGCAGCGTGCCATCCCGGCGCGCTCCAGCCGGCCCATCACCTGGTCCATCTCCTCGGCCAGGTTGTCCATCGCCTGCTGCGGCGTCTTCTCGCCCGTCACCGCCACCGCCACGTTCTTCCACCACAGCTGCGCGAGCTTCGGGTAGTCGGGCACGTTGGTGCCGGTCGGCGTCCAGGCCACGCGCGCCGGGCTGCGGTAGAACTCCACCAGCCCGCCGAGCTTCGGCGCCAGGTCCGTCATCGCCTTCGACTGGATGTCGCTCTCGCGGATCGGCGTCAGCCCGGTGATCGTCTTCTTCAGCGAGGTCGTCTTCGCCGTCACGAACTGCGCATACAGCCACGCCGCCGCCGTGCGGTTCGCGTCATGCGCCTCGAAGAAGGTCCACGAACCCACGTCCTGGTAGCCGTTCTGCATGCCCTGCTTCCAGTACGGGCCGTTCGGGCCAGGGGCCATGCGCCACTTCGGCGTGCCGTCGGCATTCACCACCGGCAGGCCCGGCTTGGTCATGTCGGCGGTGAACGCGGTGTACCAGAAGATCTGCTGCGCGATCTGCCCCTGCGCCGGCACCGGGCCGGCTTCGCCGAAGGTCATGCCGGTGGCTTCCTTCGGGGCGTACTTCTTCATCCAGTCGACGTACTTCGTCAGCGCATACACGGCCGCCGGCGAGTTGGTCGCACCGCCGCGCGAGACGCTGGCCCCCTGCGGCGTGCAGCCGTCGGCCGACGCGCGAATGCCCCACTCGTCCACCGGCATGCCGTTCGGGATGCCGATGTCGGCGGTGCCGGCCATCGACAGCCACGCATCGGTGAAGCGCCAGCCCAGCGACGGATCCTTCTTGCCGTAGTCCATGTGGCCGTAGATCGGCTTGCCGTCGATCGTCTTCACGTCTTCGCTGAAGAACGCGGCGATGTCCTCGTACGCGCTCCAGTTCAGCGGCACGCCCAGGTCATAGCCGTACTTGGCCTTGAACTTCTCCTTCAGGTCCGGGCGCGCGAACAGGTCGGCGCGGAACCAGTACAGGTTCGCGAACTGCTGGTCGGGCAGCTGGTACAGCTTCTTGTCCGGCGCGGTCGTGAAGCTCGTGCCGATGAAGTCCTTGATGTCCAGACCCGGGTTCGTCCACTCCTTGCCCTTGCCCGACATGTAGTCGGTCAGGTTCATGATCTTGCCGTAGCGGTAGTGCGTGCCGATCAGGTCCGAGTCGGAGATCCAGCCGTCGTAGATGCTCTTGCCCGACTGCATCGAGGTCTGCAGCTTCTCGACCACGTCGCCTTCCTGGATCAGGTCGTGCTTCACCTTGATGCCGGTGATCTCCTCGAAGGCCTTGGCCAGCGTCTTCGATTCGTACTCGTGCGTCGTGATCGTCTCCGACACCACCGAGATCTCCTTCACGCCCTTGGCCTGCAGCTTCTTCGCGGCCTCGATGAACCACTTCATCTCGGCCATCTGCTGGTCCTTGTTCAGCGTCGACGGCTGGAACTCGGCATCGATCCATTTCTTCGCCTCGGCCTCGCCAGCCCAGGCGCTCTGGCCCAGTGCCAGCGCAACGGCGGCAAAGGCCACTGCATTCAAGCGCAACTTCATGTCTGTCTCCTCTGGTACTTCCCGGGGTACTCGCGACACGCCAGCGGGGAAGAATCGCCGGCGGCCTTTTCAAACTTCAGCTCGGTGGCTCAGCCCTTGCGCATGATCAGCGCCAGCACCGCCATCGAGACCGCGAAGCTGATCCAGATCGACGGCTCCTCCGCCAGCCCGAACCAGCCCACCATCTTTTCGCTGAACGCCACGAACGCGAGGTTCACGTACGCCGCGCTGAGCAGCCCGATGAAGAGCCGGTCGCCGCGCGTCGTCGCCATCGGCAGGAAGCCCTTGCGCACCGTCGTCGGCGACTTCAGCTCCCACACCGTCATGCCGGCCAGCATCAGCACGATGCAGCCGAAGAACACCGCCACCGGCAGGGTCCACGCCATCCAGTCGAACATCACACTCTCCCCATCGCAAAGCCCTTGGCGATGTAATGCCGCACGAACCAGATCACGATCGCGCCCGGCACGATGGTCAGCACGCCGGCCGCGGCCAGCACGCCCCAGTCCATGCCCGAGGCACTCACCGTGCGCGTCATCACTGCGACGATCGGCTTCGCGTTCACGCTGGTCAGCGTGCGCGCCATCAGCAGCTCGACCCAGCTGAACATGAAGCAGAAGAACGCCGCCACGCCCACGCCGGCCTTGATCAGCGGGATGTAGATCGTCAGGAAGAAACGCGGGAACGAGTAGCCGTCGATGTAGGCCGTCTCGTCGATCTCGCGCGGGATGCCGCTCATGAAGCCCTCGAGGATCCACACCGCCAGCGGCACGTTGAACAGCAGGTGCGCCAGCGCCACCGCGATGTGCGTGTCCATCAGCCCGAGCGTCGTGTACAGCTGGAAGAACGGCAGCAGGAACACCGCCGGCGGCGTCATGCGGTTGGTCAGCAGCCAGAAGAACACGTGCTTGTCGCCGAGGAAGCTGTAGCGCGAGAACGCATACGCCGCCGGCAGCGCCACCAGCAGCGAGATCACCGTGTTGATGGCCACGTAGATCATCGAGTTGATGTAGCCCGAGTACCAGGACTCGTCGGTGAAGATCGTGCGGTAGTGGTCGAACGTGAAATGCTGCGGCCACAGGCTGAACGAGGACAGGATCTCCTCGTTCGTCTTGAACGACATGTTCACCATCCAGTACACCGGCAGGATCGCGAACAGCAGGTACAGCAGCAGGAAGATCACCCGCTTCTTGAAACGGCGCTCATCCATGGGCGGCTCCCTCGGTCGTCGTCGCATCCTGGCCGACCCGCTGCATCCAGTTGTAGAGGATGAAGCACAGCAGCAGGATGATCAAAAAGTAGATCAGCGAGAAGGCCGCGGCCGGGCCGAGGTCGAACTGGCCGACCGCCTTCTGCGTCAGGTACTGGCTCAGGAAGGTGGTCGCGTTGCCGGGCCCGCCGCCGGTCAGCACGAAGGGCTCGGTGTAGATCATGAAGCTGTCCATGAAGCGCAGCAGCACCGCGATCATCAGCACGCCGCGCAGCTTGGGCAGCTGGATGAAGCGGAACACCGCGAACTTGCTCGCGCCGTCGATGCGCGCGGCCTGGTAGTACGCATCGGGGATCGCGCGCAGCCCGGCGAAGCACAGCAGCGCCACCAGCGGCGTCCAGTGCCACACGTCCATCAGCAGCACGGTGAACCAGGCGTCGGTCGCGTTGCCGGTGTAGCTGTAGTCGATGCCCATCTTCGCGAGCGCCGCACCCATCAGGCCGATGTCGGTGCGCCCGTAGATCTGCCAGATGGTGCCGACCACGTTCCACGGGATCAGCAGCGAGATCGCCACCAGCACCAGCACCGCCGACGAGCGCGCGCCCTTGGCCGGCATCGACAACGCGAGGCCGATGCCCAGCGGGATCTCCACCAGCAGCACCGCGAACGAGAAGCCGATCTGGCGCAGCAGCGCGCCCTGCAGGTCTTCGTCGCGCATCACCGACTTGAACCACTCGGTGCCGACGAACACGCGCCGCTCGGGCGAGATGATGTCCTGCACCGAGTAGTTGACGACCGTCATCAGCGGCAGCACCGCCGAGAAGGCCACGCACAACACCACCGGCAGGATCAGCAGCCAGGCTTTCTGGTTGACGGGCTTCATGCCGCCACCTCCACGGAAGAATCAATCAACACATCGTCCCGGTAGTAGCAGGTGTGCGCACCGACCAGCGACAGCCACACCTGGTCGCCGACCCGCGGGATGCGCTGGTCGGGCGACAGGCGGGCGCGGATGGTCTGCTCGCTGTCGCCGGAGCCGAGGCGCGCACCGAGCAGCCAGTAGGTGCCGATGTCCTGCGCCTGCGTCACGGTGGCGGGCACGGCGCCCGCCGCGTCCGGCGCCGCGAGCGCCACGTACTCCGGCCGCACGCCGAGCGCGAAGCTGCCCTCGCCCTGCAGCGGGTTGTGGGTCATCGGCAGCACCCGGCCGGCCACGTCGATGCCCTGGCCGGCCCAGCGCACCGGCAGGAAGTTCATGCCCGGCGAGCCGATGAAGTGGCCGACGAAGCGGTGCTGCGGCCGCTCGAACAGCGCCGAGGCACTGCCCACCTGCACCGCGCGGCCGCGCGTCATCACGACCACCTGGTCGGCGAAGGTCAGCGCCTCGACCTGGTCGTGCGTCACGTAGACCAGCGTCAGCTTCAGCTCGTGGTGGATCTGCTTCAGCTTGCGGCGCAGCTGCCACTTCAGGTGCGGGTCGATGACGGTCAGCGGTTCGTCGAACAGCACGGCCGACACGTCCTCGCGCACCAGGCCGCGGCCCAGCGAGATCTTCTGCTTGGCATCCGCCGACAGCCCGGCAGCGCGCGTGTTCAGCTGGCCGCTCATCTCCAGCATCTCGGCGATCTGGCCGACGCGCTGGCGGATGCGATCCGGCGCGACACCCCGGTTGCGCAGCGGGAACGCGAGGTTCTCGGCGACGGTCATCGTGTCGTAGATGACGGGGAACTGGAACACCTGCGCGATGTTGCGCTGCTGCGGTGACTGCCCGGTGACGTCCTGCCCGCCGAACTTCACCGTGCCCTGCGACGGCGTCACGAGGCCCGAGATGATGTTCAGCAGCGTCGTCTTGCCGCAGCCCGACGGGCCGAGCAGCGCATAGGCGCCGCCGTCGTCGAAGGTCATCTTCAGCGGCAGCAGCGCGTAGTCCTCATCGCGCTGCGGGTTCGGTTTGTAGGCGTGTGCCAGGTCGAGGTCGATGCGTGCCATCTCAGATGCCCTCCCGGCTCGGGGCCACCAGCAGGCGGCCTGCGGAATCGAACACGTGCACCTGCGCCGCGTTCAGGTACAGCGTCACCGCTTCGCCGAGCGTGAACTGGTGGACGCCAGTGAGTTGCGCCACCAGTTCGCCGATCGGCGTGTCGACGTGCACGAAGGTGTCCGAGCCGGAGATCTCGGCCAGCTCGACCTTGCCCGGCAGCGCGACATCGCCGTCGCGCTGGCGAACCCGCAGTGCGCTTGCGCGGATGCCGATCGTCAGCGCCGGCGTGCTCGACGCCGGCAGCGGCACCGAGAGGTTCACGCCGGCCTGCAGCGAGATGCCGATGCTCGCGTGCGTGCCCTCGACCAGGTTCATCGGCGGATCGCTGAACGCACGCGCGACGCGGATCGACTGCGGCCGGTGGAACACCTCGGCGGTCGGGCCGTACTGCAGCAGCTCGCCGGCGTCCATCACTGCGGTGTAGCCGCCCAGCAGCAGCGCCTCGGTCGGCTCGGTGGTCGCGTAGACGACGGTCGATTCGCCGGCCGCGAACAGCTGCGACAGCTCGTCGCGCAGTTCCTCGCGCAGCTTGTAGTCCAGGTTCACCAGCGGCTCGTCGAGCAGCATCAGCGGGGCCTTCTTCGCCAGTGCCCGCGCGAGGGCCACACGCTGCTGCTGGCCGCCCGACAGCTCGGCCGGCAGCCGCTTCAGGAACGGCTCGATGTGCAGCCGCTTCGCCAGCTCCAGCACGCGCTCGGCAATGCCCTTCTCGCCGCGCAGCTTCAGCGGTGACGCGATGTTGTCGGCCACCGTCATCGACGGGTAGTTGATGAACTGCTGGTAGACCATCGACACGTTGCGCTCGCGCACCGGCAGGCCGGTCACGTCGCGGCCGTCGGCCAGCACGCGGCCTTGCGTCGGCGTGTCCAGCCCCGCCATCACGCGCATCAGCGAAGTCTTGCCGGCCTGGGTCGCCCCCAGCAGCACGGTCACCGCGCGCGGGACCAGGGTCAGGTCGAGCGGGTAGAGGTGGGTCTGCGCACCGACCTGCTTGCCGATGCGCTCCAGCGTCAATTCCATGAGGTCTCCGAAGGTCTTGTCTGCGGCGGCGCTGCCGTCGTCGTCGTTGCGGCGCCACGCCAGTTCTTTGCGCACCAGAGCGCCACCTGCTCGCGCTGGGCCGGCGTCAGGTGCAGGCCGAGCTTGGTGCGCCGCCACAGCACGTCGTCGGGCTCACGCGCCCACTCGTGCGCGTGCAGGTAGTTCAGTTCCGCCTCGTGCAGCCCGGGCACGACTTCGGCGCCGGGGCCGTTCGCCAGCAGCACCTGCACGCGCGAGCCATAGCAGCGCGCCAGGCGATGCCGCATCGCGACCGGCAAGTGCGGATGGCGCAGCGCGAACGCCTGCTCGAAGCGCGCGAAGTCGGTGTCGGGGCGCTGCGGGTCGCCGATCCACACGCTGAGGTCGCCGCCGGGCAGGAAGGCGCCGGCCGTCCACGCGCCGCGCTGCGTGCCGAGCGGCGCGGCCAGCAGGTCGGCGGCTTCCTCGGCCAGCTTGCGGAAGGTCGTGATCTTGCCGCCCCACACCGACAGCAACGCCGCCTTCGAGGTGTCGAGCTCGAGCGAGTAGTCGCGCGTCACCGCCGACGGGTCGCCCGACTCGTCGTCGAGCAGCGGCCGCACGCCGGAGTAGGTCCACACCACGTCGGCCGGCGCCACCGGCTTCGCGAAGTACCGGCTCGCCTGCTCGCACAGGTAGGCGATCTCGCTGTCGTCGATGCGCGCCTCGCCGATCGCGCCGTGGTGCTCGACGTCGGTGGTGCCGATCAGCGTGAACTCGCCGTCCTGGTAGGGGATCGCGAAGATGATGCGGCGGTCCGGGTTCTGGAAGATGTAGGCGTGGTCGTGGTCGAACAGCTTCTTCACGACGATGTGGCTGCCCTTCACCAGGCGCAGCGACTTGGCGCGCGGCGCATGTGTGCCCTCGGCGAGGAACTGCGCCGCCCACGGGCCGGCGGCGTTGACGAGCGCGCGTGCATTCAGCGTGTGGGTGCGGCCGTCGTCCGCCTGCAGCGTGACGCGCCAGGTGCTGTCGCCGCGCTGCGCATCGGTGCAGCGCCAGCGCGTCAGCACCGTCGCGCCGCGGTCGGCCGCGTCGCGGGCGTTCAGCACCACCAACCGCGCATCGTCGACCCAGCCGTCGGAGTAGACGAAGCCGCGCGTGTACTGCGGCTTCAGCGGTGCGCCGGCCGGGTGCTCGCGCAGCGACACCGTGCGCGAGCCGGCCAGCACCTCGCGCTTGGCCAGGTGGTCGTACAGGAACAGCCCGGCGCGGATCATCCACACCGGCCGCATGCTGGCGTCGTGCGGCATCACGAAGCGCAGCGGCCACATGATGTGCGGCGCGCCCTTCAGCAGCACCTCGCGCTCGGCCAGCGCCTTGCGCACCAGCGAGAACTCGTAGTACTCCAGGTAGCGCAGGCCGCCGTGGATCAGCTTGGTCGAGGCCGACGAGGTGTGCTGCGCGAGGTCGTCCTTCTCGCATACCAGCACGTGCACGCCACGGCCTGCCAGGTCGCGGGCGATGCCGGCGCCATTGATGCCGCCGCCCACGACGAGCACGTCCACTTCACCCGGCAAAGGTTGATTCAAGAAGCTGTCTCCTGGCCCATCGACACCCCGCCGTTGGCGAGGTTCGCGTTGTTGTTCGGTGCTATGTTCGATTACGTTCGTTTCTGATCTTCTTTTTTCGTTTTATGCGAAAAACGAAAGCTGCGCAACCCAGGAAATCCAGCATCTGCTTTCGCTTGGCCATTCGGTACCCTCCGCCGCCATGACCCCGAACCCGCGCCAATCGCTGCTGCTCGACGAGGTGCGCGCGCGCGGCACGGCCACGGTGGAGGCGCTGTCGGAGCAGTTCGGCGTCACGCTGCAGACGGTGCGGCGCGACGTGAAGCTGCTGTCCGATGCCGGGCTGCTGGCGCGCTTCCATGGCGGCGTGCGGCTGCCGAGCTCCACCACCGAGAACATCGCGTACCGGCAGCGCCAGCAGCTCAACGAGCAGGCCAAGCAGCGCATCGCGCGCAGCGTGGCGCAGGGCGTGCCCGAGGGCTGCTCGCTGATCCTGAACATCGGCACCACCACCGAGGCGATCGCGCGCGAGCTGATGCGGCACAAGGGGCTGCGCGTGATCACGAACAACCTGAACGTTGCGGCGATCCTGTCGGACAACCCGGACTGCGAGGTCATCGTGGCCGGCGGCGTGGTGCGCTCGCGCGACCGCGGCATCGTCGGCGAGGCGACGGTCGATTTCATCAAGCAGTTCAAGGTCGACATCGGGCTGATCGGCATCTCGGGCATCGAGAGCGACGGCACGCTGCGCGACTTCGATTTCCGCGAGGTGAAGGTGGCGCGCGCGATCATCGAGCAGTCGCGCCAGGTGTGGGTGGCCGCCGACCACAGCAAGTTCAACCGGCCGGCGATGGTGCAGGTGGCAGGCTTCGCCGAGATCGATGCGCTGTTCACCGACCAGGCGCCGCCCGAACCCTTCCCCTCCCTGCTCGCAGATGCCGGTGTGCAATGCGAGGTGGCTGCTGCATGATCGACGCATGAGCTCTCCGACCTACCTGCTCGCCCTCGACCAGGGCACCTCCAGTTCGCGCAGCATCGTGTTCGACCGCGCCGGCGGCATCGTCGCGATGGCGCAGCGCGAGTTCCGCCAGATCTACCCGCAGCCGGGCTGGGTCGAGCACGACCCGATGGAGATCTGGCACTCGCAGCTCGCGACCGCGAAGGAGGCGCTCGCGAAGGCCGGCATCGCGGCACGCGACATCGCGTCGATCGGCATCACCAACCAGCGGGAGACCACCGTCGTGTGGAACCGCCGCACCGGCGAGCCGCTGTACAACGCGATCGTCTGGCAGGACCGCCGTGCCGAGCCCACCTGCGCGGCGCTGCGCGAGCGCGGGCTCGAGCCCACCTTCCGCGAGAAGACCGGGCTGATCATCGATGCCTACTTCTCCGGCACCAAGCTGAAGTGGATCCTCGACCACGTGGCCGGCGCGCGCGCGGCGGCATCGCGCGGCGAGCTGGCCTTCGGCACCATCGACTCGTGGCTGATGTGGCACCTGACCGGCGGCGCGGTGCATGCCACCGACGTGAGCAATGCCTCGCGCACGCTGCTGCTGAACGTGCGAAGCAACACGTGGGACGACGAGCTGCTGCAGCTGCTCGACGTGCCGCGCGAGGTGCTGCCGCAGGTGTTCCCGTCCAGCCACGTGTACGGCCACACGAAGGCCGAGTTGCTGGGCGCCTCGCTGCCGATCGGCGGCGTCGCTGGCGACCAGCAGAGCGCGCTGTTCGGCCAGGCGTGCTTTCGTGCCGGGCTCGCGAAGAACACCTACGGCACCGGCTGCTTCATGCTGATGCACACCGGCGCGCAGTTCCAGACCTCGACCAACGGGCTGATCACCACCAGCGCGGCGCAGCCGACGGCGCAGACCGAGTTCGCGCTCGAGGGCAGCGTCTTCATCGGCGGGGCGGTGGTGCAGTGGCTGCGCGACGGGCTGAACGCGATCAAGGCGAGCAGCGAGGTGCAGTCGCTCGCCGAGAGCGTGCCCGATGCCGGCGGCGTGATGTTCGTGCCGGCCTTCACCGGCCTGGGCGCGCCGTACTGGAAGGCCGAGGCGCGCGGCGCGATCGTCGGGCTGACGCGCGGCACCACGGTGGCGCACATCGCGCGCGCGGCGCTGGAGAGCATCGCGTTCCAGAGCGCGGCGCTGCTGCAGGCGATGGGTCGCGATGCGGTCGCGGCCGGCGGTGCGCCGGTCAGCGAACTGCGCGTGGACGGTGGCGCCTGTGTCAACGACCTGCTGATGCAGTTCCAGGCCGACCTGCTCGGCATCCCGGTGGTGCGGCCGAAGGTGATCGAGACCACCGCGCTCGGCGCGGCCTCGCTGGCCGGGCTGTCGTGCGGGGTCTACAGCGGGCTCGACGAACTGGCGCGGCAGTGGCGGGTCGAGCGCACCTTCCACCCGACGATGTCGCGTGAGCGCGCGCAGGCGCTGATGGGCGAGTGGGAGCACGCGGTGCGGCAGGCGGTGGCAAGTTAAGCCGACACGATGCGCATGAAAGAAGGAATTTGTTGATCGTGGCACTCAACTTGGCATCCCATCCGCTGTGTGGCCGATAGGTGCCGCCGTCTCATCGAGGAGGTTGGCGCGGCCCAACGGGATGGAGAGGGATAAAGCGCACTGGCGGGAATTTACGCGGTCCTCCGAACTCGGCCGTCGCCGCTCCGCAAACGTAAAGTGAGCCCCGCCGACAGTTGTGACAACAACCAGCTCACTGAGTGTCTGCGTCATTGCGATTCGCCTGCTGCTCCAAAGTCGCAGCCGTTTCATCCAGTCGTTTGACAATCGATTCGAGTTGCTCCTGATCATCCTCGTCATCTGAATATTTCAGTTCGCCGATGATTGCATCGATTATATTAATAATATAAGAGAGGAATTCCTCGGAGAACTTTTGATCGCATATGGAATTGCAAACAAGCGTGGCGGCTGTGCGCATAGGGATTTCACCCCCTAAAAGATAACCAAAGAAGGTTCTGCAGAATTCCTCACTCTGAGTTGCAAGAGCCAATGACAATGAGGAAATTTCATTTTCGCCGATTGGACAGAAGCAGGCAATTCTTTCTTCAGGAGTCATCGAATCAAAGCGCTCGAAAAAGGACTCGAGTGACTCTTGGACACAATTGGCACATGCAATGCGAAAAATGTCTCGGACTTCGAGGGGATGCAGCAGATGCAGAACTCCCAGTGTTGATGAAAGTAATTCGAGACAGAATTTTCCCGTCAGGGTTAGGGCGTCATCCGCTGATGACACGCCCACCACTTTCCGTGTGTTGATGTTATTAACTGATGATGAACTGAGAACACCCAGTCCTTCCAGCCATTGATCAAGCGAAATGGCATCGCRCCAGACCCGACTGGGAATGAAATTCAGACTCGGCGTCGGATGAATGTCGGCCATTCGACGAATCTGCTTTTTCGCATGACCTATAAATGCCTTCTTCAGGCTGAGCGGCCACTCGCTACAGGAGTTTTTTGTGAGCTCCGAAAGATAGTACTGAATCCGCAGGCTTGATG
>NZ_JBFUFQ010000065.1:0-27771 GCF_056403355.1 Rhizobacter sp. P2_H3
GCATCGGCCGGCTTGTCCGCCTCGACCGGGACCAGGCGCGCCGGCGGCGCCAGCGGCTGCAAGGCCACGGCAGGCACCGGGGCCGGCTTCGGTACACGCGGCCGCAGCGTCAGCCAGAGCGCCGCGCCGGCCAGCGCGGCAGCGCACAGCAGCACGAGCCAGGTGCCGGTGCGGCGCGGCGGCGGCGCGACCGGCAGCGGCGGCGGATCGAAGCGCGACTGGAAGCGTGAATCGCCGAAGCCGGGGTCGCTGCGACCGTTGCTGCGCGTGGCCGGCCGCCCCGGTGCCGCGAGGGCGCGTTCAGCCGAGGGCGACAGCGTCGGCGCGGCAGCACGCACCGGGGCCGCCTGGCCCGGAACCGCAGTCGGTGCCTGGGCCGGAGCCGCGGCGGGCGGCGCCCAGCCCAGGCAGCGGCGGAACTCGGCGACGCTGCGCAGGCGCTGCCGCGGATCGACCGACAGCGCGCGGTCGATCCCGGCGAGAAAGCGCGCGTCGTACGGCAGCCCGGTCAGGGGACGGTGCACCCGTGGCACGGCCGCACCGAGCGCGGCCTGGCCGGTGACGGCCGCGTGCAGCAGGCTGGCCAGCGCGCGCAGGTCGGTCCACGCACCGGGCGGCACCAGCGGCTTCTCGTCAGCCGGCGGCGGGGTGCTGCMCAGCAGCACCGGCACGCCGACGCCGCGCACGACGACCGCCTCGGGCGAGATGCCGCCATGGTGGACCTGCGCCGCATGCAGCAGGTCGACCGCATCGAGCACTGGCGTCAGCATCGCGCGCAGCCAGGCCTCGTCGGGGGCGCGCGGCAGGGCCTTCAGCGCACCGGCCAGGTTCGGGCCCGGCACGAAATTCATCGCGTAGTAGGCGGTGCCGTTCTCTTCCCAGTGGCTCTGCACCCGGATCAGCGCCGGGTGCTCGAATCGGGCGAACAGCTTGGCGCGCTGCACGAACTCGCGGCGGCCGGCCTCCAGCGCCGGGGCATCGCCGCTGCGCCGCGGCACCACCTGCCTGCCGTCCTCGCGCTGCGCGAGCGAAGTCGGGAAATATTCCTTGATCGCGACCTGCCGCTGCAGCGACGAGTCCAGCGCCAGGTACACGACACCCGAATCGCCACGACCGATCAGCTCGACGATGCGGAACCCGCCGACACGGGCCCCCGCCAGCAGCACGTCGCTGGCCGGCACGGTGTCGAACTGCGTGGTCGGACCGAAGTCGGGTTTCTGGGGGGCGCGAGGCGTCGTCATGGTCGGAAGGTCAGCGCTGCGAATCCGGCGGTGGGCACTCATTTGATCCGAGCCCATGGTCCACCTGGACCGTGGTTGTCATACATCGGGAGGCCCCGTGAGAAAAGTCACGGCAGGCAACCCGATTCCATCGACGTGTTACCAACGTTGAAGGATGACAGCGTATCGCGCGTCGGGTATCAGGGGTGCAGCTTTTCATGGCGGGCCAGCATCGCCACCAGCGTCGCGATGCGGCGCTCGCGGGTCTCGGGCTTCTTCGCTGTCTGCACGCGCCACAGCACCGCATAGCGGTTGGCGCTGTTCAGCGTCTTGAAGAAGGCAGCAGCCGCCGGCTCGGCGTCGAACGCGGCCTGCAGGTCGGGTGGCGTCGTGATCGTGCGCATCGAGTCGTAGGCCTGCTCCCAGCGGCCGTCGGCCTTCGCGCGATCGATCTCGCGCTGGCCGGCCGGCTGCATGCGGCCCTGCTCGGTGAGCCTCGCGACCTTCTCGCGGTTGACCTTCGACCAGATGCTGCGAGCGCGCCGCGGCGTGAAGCGCTGCAGCCAGTGGTGTTCGTCCAGGCCCTTCTTCGGCCCGTCGATCCAGCCGTGGCACAGCGCGACCTCGAGCGCCTCGGGGTAGCTGACCGAGCCCTTCTCTGCGCCCGGGCGCGAGATCAGCAGCCACAGCCCGTCGGAGCTCTCGTGGTGCTTGTTGAGCCAGGTTTCCCAGCTGCGCGCGGTCGCGAAGCGGCGGGCGCTGTCTTCGGGCGCCTTGCTCATGGCAGCTCCGCGACGGCCTGCGCGAGGCGCTCGATGTCTTCGTCGTCGTTGTAGACCTGGGCCGAGACGCGGATGAACAGCCGGTCGCCGCGCGAGATCACCGGCGCCTCGATGCGCCGCTCGTCCAGCAGCCAGTCCTTCAGGCGCACCGCCGCGGCCGCGTCCCCGTGCGCCAGCCGCGCCGGCAGCGGCAGCGTGACCATGCAGCCGATCATCGCGTCGGGCGTCTCCCACGGATGGCCCCACCGCGCGGCCAGGTGCTGCGCCGCGCGGCGCGCCAGCGCGTGCTTGTAGGCGTGCATCGCTGCCTCGCCGAGGAAGCCGGTGATGAAGTCGATGCCGTCGGGGGCGCACAGATACGGCGTCGGGTCGCGCGTGCCGGTCCAGTCGAATTCCTGGTGCCAGCCGACGTCCAGGCCCCATGAGATGACCGGCGGGTGCAGGCCCTCGCGCCGGCCCGCTGCGGCCCACAGCAGGCCGCACGCGCGTGGCGCGAACGCCCACTTGTGCAGGTTCGCGACATACCAGTCGACGCCGAGCGCCGGGATGTCGAGCGGGATCGCGCCCGGCGCATGCGCGCCGTCGGCCAGCACCGGCACGCCGTGCGCGCGGCACAGCGCCGCGAGCTGCGCGAGCGGCAGCACGAGCGCAGTCTCCGACGTGACGTGGTCGAGGATCACGAGCCGCGTGCGCGCATTCAGCACCGGCTCGAGCAGGCGCTGCGGCAGCGATTCATCGGACAGCGGGAACGGCAGCGTCAGCGTGACGACGCGCGCGCCGTGCTCGCGCGCGACGAACGCGGCGGTGCGCGACACCGCGCCGTAGGCATGGTCGAACAGCACGATCTCGTCGCCGGCCTGCAGCCGCAGCGAACGCAGCACCGCATTGACGCCGGCGCTCGCGTTGTCGACGAAGACGATGTCATCACCCGTCGCGCCGACGAAGGCCGCGACGCGAGCGGCCGCTGCGCGCACGCGGGTGGGTTCGGCCGGCGCCTGCGGCGCGAGGCTCATCAGCTCGCGCAGCAGGAAGCGCGCCGGGTGGCGCTCGATCTGCTCGCGCAGGCGCTGCTGCGCATCGAGCACGCGGCGCGGCGTGACGCCGACGGTGCCGTGGTTCAGGTAGGTGGCATCGGGGTCGAGCCACCAGTGTTCGAGCATCTGTCGTCCGAAGCGCACCGTGTCGGTCCTCCTGCGGCGATTCTGACGCAAGCTCCGCCGCAGCGAACAGCAGATCGAACAACTGGCGCGTGCGCGGCGTCATCTGATGCAGATCCGGCTGCTGCAGTTCGTGACACGCCGCCAGCACCTTCGCGTACACCGCCTCGTAGATGCGCCGCACTGCACCGCCTGCCCCGACGATCTCGCGGTCGTAGCCCGGCACGATGCCGATCAGCCGCCAGCCCAGCCGCTCGAAGGCCTGCTGGGTGTGCGGGATCTTCAGCGTCGCCATGCCGTAGATGAGCCCCATGCCGAGCGCACGGCCGACACGCTCGATCGCGGCGATCGCATGCAGGCCCAGCCCGGCACCGCGGTGCTCGGGCGCGACCACGGCCAGCCGGCCGTACAGCGCCAGCGCCTCGGGCTCGCGTTCGCACGCGATCATCCCGGCGATGCGCTCGCCGCACTTCACCACGACGACGATGAAGTTGCGCGCGGGCGCGTCGGGCAGCAGCACCTCGCTGTCGTAGAACCCGCGGCGCAGGAAACCGCTCGCCGCGCCGACGCCCACGTCCGGGTACCAGCGGTCGAGGTGGGCCACCAGCGCGCCGATGTCGTCGCGCCGCAGCAGCTCGAAGCGGTAGCCGGGCGGCAGCGGCGACGCGTCGAGCACGCCGTCCAGCAGCGCGCGGTCGATGACCGGCGGGCTCACAACAGCCCTCCCGTCGCCGCAGCGGCAGGGCGGTAGCGGATCTCCAGCCGGCCGCTGCTGCGCGCGCCGGCCTGGACGGACACCGGATAGGCCAGCACCTCGCCGACCAGCCCGGCGTACTTGCCGCTGCCGCCCACCAGCCGGCTGCGGCGCACGCCATAGCCTTCGAGCTCGGCCTCGTCGGCCTGCGTCTCGAACACGAAGCGATCGCCGGCCGGATCGACCAGCACGCAGGTGCGGCGGCTCACGACACCGGCCCCGCGCAGGCTGATGCAACGCCCGCTCGCGACGTGGAACGGGCCGCTGCCGCCCTCGACGCGCGTGCGGGCCAGGCTCTCGACCACGACGATCGATTCACCATCGGGCCGGCCGGTCGCGATGACCTCGCGCCGGCTGACGCTGTAGTCGCCGAACGCGACGTGCAGGTCGCCCTTGCCGTGCGCCGCCGCGAGCAGCGGCCCGCAGGCCTGCAGCACCAGCAGCCACTTGAAGCGTGCCTTCATCGCTCACCCCTCCTCGGCGCAGTCGCGCACCGGCAGGCCCTTGTCGGCGGCGTACTTCTTCGCCGCCACGGCCATCATCGGGCCGAGCAGCGTGCGGTCGGACTCGTACCAGTCGGAGGTGTACTGCCACGCCGTGCCGTTCCAGCTGTGGATGCGCGCCCGGTGCGCGCCTTCGTGGTCGGCGCACGAGGTGTGCAGCGGCTGCAGCATGCCGTCGATGCCCAGCGCACCGATGCGGCCCGCGTCGATCGCCAGGTGCTCGGCGCCCCAGCGCACCTGCTCGCCGGTCAACGGCCGGCGGCCATAGCGCGCTTGCGCGGTGCGCACCGCCTCGACCACCAGCAGCGCGTTCAGCAGGCCCCGGTTGTAGAGCACCTGGCCGACCGCCGACGCCTCGCCGGCCCCCTTGCCGCGGCCGTACACGTAGCGGCGGATGTCGTCGTGCACGCGGCGCTGGTCGGCGCTGTGCTGCAGCGTCAGCGCGTTGTAGCCGGCCGCCGCGGCCTGCGCCGGCAGCACGTCGGGCTCGGCACCGGCCCACCAGACGCCGTACATCCGGTCGCGCGGGTAGTTCACCGCGATAGCCTCGTTGATCGCGGTCGAGTTCATCACGCCCCAGCCCCAGATGAACACGTGATCCGGACGGGCCTGGCGGATCTGCAGCCAGGCCGCCTTCTGCTCGACGCCGGGGTGCGCCACCGGAATCGCGATGAACTCGAAGCCGAGCCGGTGCGACAGCGCCTGCAGCACCGGGATCGGCTCCTTGCCGTACGGCGAGTCGTGATACAGCAGCGCGATCTTGCGGCCGCGCAGCTTCGGCAGGCCACCCTCGCGCGCGCCCACATGCTGCACCAGCATGTCGGCCGCGTCCCAGTAGGTGCCGAGCAGCGGGAAGTTCCACTTGAACACGCTGCCGTCGGTCGACTCGGAGCGGCCGTAGCCCATCGTGATCAGCGGGATCCTGTCGGCAGCCACCTTGTCGCCCAGCGCGAACGTGATGCCGGTGGACAGCGGGTTGAAGCTGGTCGCGCCGGTCGGGCCCTTGCCCTTCAGGCGTTCGTAGCATTCGACGCCGCGGTCGGTGGAGTAGCCGGTCTCGCACTCCTCGTAGGTGATCTTCACGCCGCCGATGCCGCCGTCGCGTTCATTGACGAGGTTCAGGTAGTCGACGAAGCCGTTCGCCCACGGCACGCCGTTCGGTGCGTAGGCGCCGGTGCGGAACACCAGCACCGGGAAAAACTGTTCGTTCGGAATCGTGGCATGGCCCGGCGCGGCGCCGCAGGCGGCCGCCACGGTGGCCAGGGTGCTCATCAGTCTCTTCAGCAATGCGTTCATCTCGGGTCCTCGAAGGGGGTTGGCATGCCCCGGTCGGGACATGTCGCACAGCGTAGGAGGAGGACCCTGCCGGGCTCGTCGCGCAGCGACGTTGCTTCGTCGCGCAGCGATGTTGCAAATGTTCGAACTGCGGGTTCAGACGGGCAAAGGCTCGCGGCGCAGCGCCGCCGTCAGTGCCGACGGCGACTGGTAGCCGCACTGCAGCGCGGCCTGGTAGACCGGCATGCCGGCATCGAGGCAGCGGCGGGCGGCCGCGAGCCGGCGCCGCCGCACCAGCGTCATCGGGCTCAGGCCGAGCTCGGCGCGGCAGCGCAACGCGAACTGCGGCGCGCTCAGGTGCACCTGCGCCGCGAGGGCGGCGACCGCCAGCGGCTCGTCGAGGCGCTCGTCGACCCAGCGCTCCAACGCCTCCCAGTCGATGCTGCGGCGCAAGCGGGGGCCGCCGAGCGGCGTGCTGGCCGCCAGGCTCGCGACCAGCAACTCGATGGTCGCCGCCCGCGAGGCCGCATCGTCGGCATGCCGGCGGCTCGCGAGGTAGCGCATCAGGTGGGCCGTCGACGGGTGCACCGAGCGCACCTGCCCGGCCAGCGGCGCCAGCGCCTCGCGGTGCGCGGCATCGGCGGAACTGAGCACCAGGCAGGCGGCACCGCCGCGCATCGCGCAGCGCCGCTGCTCGCCCGGCGGGATCACCAGCACGCGGCCGGGCTGCACCGCGTGGCGGCGGCCTTTCAGCATCAGCTCGAAGCGGCCCTGCATGCCGAAGACGACCTGGAAGTGGTCGCTGGCCGGCACCGTGTCTCCAGCGGTGCACAGTTCCAGCAGCAGCATCGTGGCGGGGGACGGGACGGAACTCATTGACAGCAGCGCGGCGCCGGTGAAAGATCGAATCCCGGTTCATCAGATGAATCCGGATTCATAGCTTAGGCGACCCGATCCACTTGATCAACCCGCATGGCGTATCAACGCACCCCCTACGTCGAGAGCAAGCGTGCCGAGGCGCGCGACCGCTTCGTCGAAGCCGGCCTGACGCTGCTGTCGCAGGGCGGCTGGCGCGACGTGCAGATGTCGGCCGTCGCGGCGCTGGCGGGCTTGTCGACCGGGGCGCTGTACCTGCATTTCCCGTCGAAGACGCAGCTGCTGCTGGAGCTGTACCGGGCGCAGGCGGGCAAGGAGCTGGCGGTCACGACGGCCATCGCCGCGCAGCCGGGCACGGCGCGCGAGCGGCTCGCGGCGGCCATCGGCAGCTTCGCGCAGCGCGCGCTGAACGGCGGGCGGCTGTCGTACGCGCTGGTGCTGGAGCCGACCGACAACGAGGTGGAACAACTGCGGCTGCAGTTCCATGCCGAGTTCATCGCGCTGTTCCAGAAGATCCTGGACCAGGGCCGGGCGAGCGGCGAGTTGCGAGTGGCCGACACGCGCGTGGCGGCGGCCTGCGTGTTCGGCAGCATCACCGAATCGCTGCTGCACCCGCTGGGCATGGCGGCGCAGGCGGCACGGGCGCCGGGCGACGTGCGGCGCGGACGCAAGGTGGATGCGTCGGCGCTGATCGAACCGCTGGTGGACTTCTGCTTTCACGGCGCGGCCGGCGCACCGGCCACGCGCGCCCGGCCCCGCAAATCAGGCTGAGCAGCCTGCGGTCAGCACTCGGCCAGCTTGCGCACCGATTCGGCCAGCTGCTGCATCGTCGCCACCTCCTGCCGCAACAACTCGATCTGCTGCTCCCACATTTCCAGATTGCGGTACTGCGGCGACTTCTTGCCGTAGAAGCGGCGCATGACCCACAGCCACACGCCGATCAGCAGCAGCATCGGTCCCCAGCTCGCGAGAAAGCCGAGCACCTGCGATTGCCAGGTGGGCGCCGGCGTCACGCTGCCGCGCGAATAACGCTGCTCGGCCGACACGACACGCGCGCTCATCGATGCATAGGTCGCCTTCGGTTGCGCCGCCGCGCCCTGGACGCGAAACGCGACCTCCTTCGAGGCCGGCTCGACGACGCCTTCCAGCGGGCTCGTGATCACGTCGACCACGTTCTTCTGCTCGTCGAAGAAGCGGACCTCGACCACGAGGTTATCAGCACAGGCCATGGCGGTGTTTTTCAGCACCCCCAGCGCATTGATCGTGGCGCCCCGCTCCCCGCCATTCCAGCTGAAGCTCGGCTGCACCACCTGGATCGCACTGCCGGCGTCGTCGAAATCAGGCTGCCAGGTGAACCGGTCTGCCGCAGCAGATCTGACGATTCGTGCGTGATCACCCCCGGTGTGCGATGGATCGCATGCCGCGCCACGATGGGCACGCGCGCAGCGCGTCCATCGTGTAAGCAGCCATTACCGGCTCAGGGATGCGATCAGAAACGCGCTCAGAGACGCGGTTCGCCGTTCTCGTTGACGACCACGGTGCGCCCCGGCGGCGCGGTCATCTGCACGTGGTGCTCGATGCCGCGGAACTGGTAGGCCACGTCCCAGTACTCGGGGCGGCCCTGCGCCGGCACGGCGGCGCAGCGCTGCACGTCCTGCGTGGAGACGGTGCGGCCGTCGCGGCCGACATTGGCGCCGATCACCGCACCGGCCACCGCGCCGCCGACGGTCGCGATGTCACGGCCCGAACCGCTGCCGACCTGGTGGCCGAGGATGCCGCCGACGATCCCGCCGATCACCGCCCCGCCGACGTTCGGGTCGCCGCGCTCGTTCTTCACCACCTGCTCGCGCTCGACCCAGCAGCGCTGCGCGGGTGCGGCGTAGATCGCATGCACCGCCGTCACCGGCGCCTCGAAGATGCGCTCCTGCGGGCGGCGGCGCCAGTCGTAGACCGGTGCCGGCGGCGGCGCGTAACGGCCTTCGTCATAGCGGGCCGCGGGGTGCAGCGCGCGCACCGACGACAGCCGGTCGTTCAGGCCCATCGAGCGCAGGTCGGGGTAGCGGCCCGGGCGCAGGATCACGCAGCGCCCGCTGAAGTCGGCGTGTTCGCAGGCCTCCCAGCGCTCGCCGAGCACGATCACCGACGACGCGCGGTCGTTGAAGCCGAAGCGGTCGAAGTTGACGACGTCGCGCTCGGTGCTGAACGCGCGGCCCTGGAAGCCCTCGCGCTCGAAGAAGGTGATCTGCCCGTCCATCGGCTGCGGTGCGTAGCGGCCTTCGTCATGGCGGCGGTCGCGATCGACCGGCCGGGCCGACGACAGCCTGTCGTTCATCCGCATCGAGCCGAGCGACGGGTAGCTGCCGGGGCGCAGGATGAAGCACTGTCCGCCGAACTCGATGTGCTCGCACACCTCCCAGGGCTCGCCGCGCACGACGATCGACGAGGCGCGGTCGTTGAAGCCGAAGCTGCGGAAATCGGACAACGCGTCGCGGGCGGCGAAGCTGCGGCCGCCGAAGTTGTCGTGTTCGTAGAAGGTGGCCTCGGCCGATGCGGCACTGGCGCCGATCGCGGCACACAAGGCCAGTGCGATCTTCAAGACTGCTTTCATGGGGAGTCCATCCTGGTTGGGATTCGTCGCGGGGCCGGTGCGGCCTCGCATGCGTCGGTCAACGCGCCGCGCAGAGTATCCGACGACAGGCGCGCTGCCGATTCGTCGCGGATTTACATGCAGACACGTGGCAGCCGCGTCGACAATCGCTGCCCATGTTCACCGCCGCCATCTTCGACATGGACGGGCTGCTGCTCGATTCCGAACGCACCATCATGCAGGCGTGGCTCGCGTCGGCGCGCGCGCTCGACGTGCTGCTGCACGAGACCGACTACATCGGCGTGATCGGGCTGGCCCATGCCGAATCGACCGCGCGGCTCACCGCGTTGCTCGGCAGCACCCACGACTACGAACGCGTGCAGCGCGATGCGGCACGGCGGCTCGCGCCCGAGGCCGGCACCGTGTTCGCGTTGAAGCCCGGCGCGATGGTGCTGCTGCAGGCACTGCAGCAGCGCGGCGTGCCGTGCGCGGTGGCCTCGTCGACGCACGTGGCCGAAGTGCGGCGCCGCCTCGCGGTGGCCGGCATCGACGGCTTCTTCCGCGCGGTGGCCGGCGGCGATGAAGTGCCGCGCGGCAAGCCCGACCCGGCCGTCTACCTGCTGGCCGCCCAACGCGCCGGCCTCGACCCGCGCACCTCGCTCGCCTTCGAGGACAGCGACCACGGCAGCGCCGCCRCACGCGCCGCCGGCCTGCAGGTGGTGACCGTGCCCGACCTGAAGACGCCCGACGCGGCGAGCTCGCTGCAACAACTGGCCTCGCTCGCCGACGCGCTGCAGCACCTCGACGACTGGTTCCCGCCCGCCCCCAGGAACACCCTGCCCGGGCTTTAGGCGTTTACTAAACAGCGACGGGTTTCTACACTGGCCCGATCGTGGCCTCAACGCCCTCCTCTCCCCCCACCGAAGACGCTGCCCGCCGGCTGCGCTGGGCGCATGGCGATGCGGAGTTGCATGCCTTCGGCGGCATGCTGGCGCCGGTGCGCTTCCGGGCCGCTGGGCGGGCGGATTTCTCGCCGCTGCACGTGGCGCCGTGGGCTGACGATCCACAGGCCCACCAGCAATGGCCCGGCCTGCTGGGCCGCTTGCGCGGCGAGTGGCCGTGYGTGCCGTTCGGGCGCTGCGATCGGCCCGACGGACTGCCGGGCACCTGGCAGGCCCGCCAGCCCGCCGACGACTGGGCGCACGGCTACGCGTCGCACCACCGCTGGCAGTGGCTGGCCTCGGATGCGCTGTCGCTCGCGCTGCACATCCAGATGCCGCCCGGGCACCCGGTGCAGCGCCTGACCCGCACCGTGCGCGCGGTGGCCGATGCACCTGCGCTCGAGATCACGCTGCAGATCGACGCCCGCAAGCCGTGCCGCCTGCCGGTCGCGCTGCACCCGACGCTGCGGCTCGACCTCGGCTGCGTGGCGCTCGACCTGCATCACGACGGCCCGGGCTTCGCCTACCCGGTGCCGACCGAGCCGGGCCGCTCGCGGCTCGCGCCCGGCGCACGCTTCGAGCAGCTGGGCGCAGTACCACTGGCCGACGGTTCGACGAGTGGCCCCACGGGCGACTTCGCCCATTTCCCGCAGCCGGCCGATGGCGAGGACCTGCTGCAGCTGATGGACATCGTCGGCCCGGTAAGCGCCCGCTACCTCGACGCCGGCTGGTCGCTGACGCTCGATTGGGACCGCGCGCTGCTGCCCGACCTGATGCTGTGGGTGAGCCACCGGGGCCGGCTCGCGCCGCCGTGGAACGGCCGGCACCTCGCGCTCGGCGTCGAGCCGGTGAACGGCGCCTGGGACCTGGGCCGCATCGGGCGCCCGCCGGCCGATCACCCGCTCGCGGCGCGCGACGGCATCGCGCTGCACCCCGACGAGCCGTGCGTGATCCGCCATCGCCTGTCGGCCCGGCCGCTGAACCCATGAACTCCGATGGCGTGACCATCCGCGACATCGCCGAGGCGGCCGGCGTCTCGATCGGCACCGTCTCGCGCGCGCTGAAGAACCAGCGCGGCCTCTCCGACGAGACGCGCCGCCAGGTGCGCGAGGTCGCCCGCAACCTCGGCTACGACCCCGGCCGGCTGCGCTCGGCCAAGGCGCGGCGGCTGCTCTTCATGGTGCACCGCCACCACAGCAGCTTCTCGCTGAACCCGTTCTTCTCGCAGGTGATGCATGGCGTCGAAGAGGCCTGCCGCGAGTTCGGCGTGGTGCCCACCGTGCTCAGCGCCGGCCCGGCCGACCCGGTGCGCCAGCTGCTGCGCCTGCACGAGCCCGACGCGCTGATGGCCGCCGGCTACTTCGAGGCCGAGGTGGTCGACCTGCTGCGCGCGATGGACCTGCCGCTCGCGCTGGTCGATTTCTGGATGCCGGGCTGCCGCGCGGTGAACCCCGACAACGCGCAGGGCGGCTACCTCGCGACGCAGCACCTGCTGGCGCAGGGCTACCGGCGCATCGCCTACCTCGCCGGCTCGCTGGCGCACTTCAGCATCCGCGAGCGCGAGCGCGGCTACCGGCGCGCATTGTTCGAGGCCGGCGTGCTGGCCGACCCCGATCTCGAAGTGGTCGCCCCGCCCGGCCTGGACACGTCGGCCGGCGCCGAGGCCGCGATGCGCGAGCTGCTGAAGCTGCGCCCGCGCCCCGATGCCGTGTTCGCCTACAACGACATGGCCGCGCTGGCCGCGATCCGCGTCTGCCAGGCGGCCGGGCTGCGCGTGCCGCAGGACATCGCCTTCGTCGGCTTCGACGACATCGCCGCCGCCGGCTACGGCACGATGGGGCTGACGACGATGCGCGTCGACAAGGAGGCGCTCGGCCGCACCGGCGTCGAGATGGTGATGCGGGGGGACGACATGCCGCAGGACATCGTTCAGCCGGTCGAACTCGTCGTTCGCGACAGCTCCTGTTCACCTCGCTAAACAGGGCTTGTTTCGCGATCTGCGCTGACTCTTGCGCGGGAATCCCCCGTCAGAACGTTCGGCGTGGCGGCCTATCCTGACCGGCGTGACCTCGACGTCACACCCCTACAAGCAGGAGACAAGCGAATGACACGTCACCCTCTGAAGACATTCGTCGCGGCCGCATGCGCGCTCGCGTTCTCGGGCCTCGCGTCCGCGCAGCAAAGCGTGGAGGTGCTGCACTGGTGGACCTCCGGCGGCGAGGCCGCGGCGCTGAACGTGCTGAAGGGCAACCTCGAGAAGCAGGGCGTCAAGTGGAACGACATGCCGGTGGCCGGCGGCGGCGGCGAGGCCGCGATGACGGCCGTGCGCGCCCGCGTGACCGCCGGCAACCCGCCGACCGCCGTGCAGCTGCTCGGCTTCGACATCCAGGACTGGGCCAAGCAAGGCGTGCTGGCCGACCTGAACGCGGTCGCCGCGAAGGAAGGCTGGGACAAGGTCGTGCCGGGCGCGCTGCAGGCGTTCTCGAAGTACGACGGCAAGTGGATCGCAGCCCCCGTCAACGTGCACTCGACCAACTGGGTCTGGGCCAACAAGTCGGTGCTGGACAAGGCCGGCGTCACGACGATGCCGACCAGCTTCGACGAGTTCATCGCCGCCGCCGAGAAGGTGCAGAAGGCCGGCTTCGTCGCGCTGGCGCACGGCGGCCAGCCGTGGCAGGACGCGACGCTGTTCGACAGCGTCGTGCTGAGCACCGGCGGCATCGACTTCTACAAGAAGGTCTTCATCCAGAAGGACAAGGCCGCCCTCGGCTCGCCGACGATGCTGAAGGCCTTCGATCGCATGGGCCAGCTGCGCAAGCTGGTCGACAAGGACTTCTCCAACCGCGACTGGAACCTCGCGTCGGCGATGGTCATCAGCGGCAAGGCCGGCTTCCAGATGATGGGCGACTGGGCCAAGGGCGAGTTCGTCGCGGCGAAGAAGAAGCCGGGCGTCGACTTCATCTGCATGCGCTTCCCCGGCACCCAGGGCATGGTGTCGTTCAACTCCGACCAGTTCGCGATGTTCAAGGTCGGCGGCGACAAGGCCGCGGCGCAGGCCAAGATGGCCAGCGCGGTGATGGACCCGGCGTTCCAGTCGGCCTTCAACGTCGTCAAGGGCTCGGTGCCGGCGCGCACCGACGTGTCCGACGCGGCGTTCGACGACTGCGGCAAGAAGGGCATCAAGGACCTGGCCGAGGCCAGCGGCAAGGGCGCGCTGGTCGGCTCGATGGCGCACGGCCACGCGGTGCCGGCCGGCATCAAGAACGCGTTCTACGACGTGATCACGCGCCACTTCAACGGCCAGATCGACAGCAAGGCCGCCGTCAAGGAAATGGTCGCCGCGGTCGACAACTGATCCCTCGATGAAAGCTCCGTTGATCGCGAAGGCGGTGCTGTCGCCGAGCGTGCTGCTGATCGGCGTCTGCGTCTACGGCTACATCGCCTTCACCGCGTGGCTGTCGTTCACGGCATCGACGATGGTGCCGGTGACCACGTTGTCCGGCCCCGAGGCGTACGTGCGCCTCGTCGGGCTGAACAACTGGGTGCTGTCGGTGAAGAACCTCGGCATCTTCGCGACGCTGTACATCCTCGGCTGCGGCGTGCTGGGGCTGCTGCTGGCGGTGCTGATCGACCAGAAGGTGCGCGCGGAAGCCGGCTTCCGGTCGGTCTTCCTGTACCCGATGGCGCTGTCGTTCATCGTCACCGGCACCGCGTGGAAGTGGCTGATGGATCCGGGCATCGGGCTCGAACGCTCGATGCACGCGATCGGCTGGAGCAGTTTCGCGTTCGGCTGGGTCAAGGACAGCGACCTCGCGATCTACTGCGTCGTGATCGCCGCGGTGTGGCAGACCTCGGGCTTCGTGATGGCGCTGTTCCTGGCCGGGCTGCGCGGCGTCGACACCGAGGTGGTGAACGCCGCGCGGCTCGACGGCGCGCGCACCTGGCGCATCTACCAGCGCGTGATCCTGCCGCAGCTCGGCGCGAGCTTCATCTCGGCCTTCGTGATCCTCGCGCACATGGCGATCAAGTCCTACGACCTGGTGATCGCGCTGACGAACGGCGGGCCGGGGCGGGCGAGCTGGCTGCCGTCGCTCTTCATGTACCAATACACCTTCACGCGCAACGAGATGGCGGTCGGCGCGGCCAGCGCGGTGCTGATGCTGATCGCCATCGCGATCGTCGTGATCCCGTACATCCTGCGCGAGACGCGCCAGGCGGATGCCCATGGCTGAGCGCACGCTGAAGACAGTGTTGCCGCGTGTGGTGCTGTACGGCGTGCTGGGCTACGCCGCGCTGCTGTTCCTGATGCCGCTGTACGTGATGCTGGTCAACTCGGTGAAGCCGCTCGACGAGATCCGCGCCGGCGACCTGATGGCCTGGCCCGACGCGTTCACGCTGCAGCCGTGGCACGACGCCTGGAGTCTGGCGCAGATCGGCGTGCAGGCGACCGGGCTCAAGCCCTACTTCCTGAACAGCTTCCTGATGACGCTGCCGGCGGTGCTGATCTCCACCGGCATCGGCGCCTTCAACGGCTACGTGCTGACGCAGTTCCGCTTCCGCGGCGCGCACCTGGTGTTCGCGATGCTGATGTTCTCGGTGTTCATCCCGTTCCAGATCGTGCTGATCCCGATGGCGCGCACGCTGGGGCTGCTGCACCTGGCCGGCACGGTGCCGGGGCTGGTGCTGGTGCACGTGGTGTACGGCATCGGCTTCACCACCCTCTTCTTCCGCAACTACTACGCAGCGTTCCCGGCCGAGCTGGTGCGCTCGGCGCGCATGGACGGCGCGCGCTTCTTCCGGCTGTTCTTCCGGCTGCTGCTGCCCAACAGCGTGCCGATCATCGTCGTCTCGGTGATCTGGCAGTTCACCAACGTGTGGAACGACTTCCTGTTCGGCGCCTCGTTCAGCGACTACAGCAGCTTCCCGATCACGGTGGCGCTGAACAACCTCGTCAACTCGAGCACCGGGGTCAAGGAATACAACGTGCACTTCGCGGCAGCGTTCATCGCCGGCGCGCCGACCTTGCTTGTCTACATCCTGTCGGGGAAGTATTTCGTTCGCGGCCTGATGGCCGGCTCCGTCAAAGGCTGATCTACACACACCATGGCAGACCTCGCCCTGCAAGGCATCCACAAGCTGTTCGGCGCGACCCGCGTGCTGCACGAGATCGACATCCACCTGCCCGACGGCGAGTTCCTGGTGCTGGTCGGCCCGTCGGGTTGCGGCAAGAGCACGCTGATGAACCTGATCGCCGGGCTCGAGGAGCCCAGCGGCGGGCGCATCGTGCTGGGCGGCCAGGACATCACCGCCGCCGGCCCGGCCGACCGCAACATCTCGATGGTGTTCCAGTCGTACGCGCTGTACCCGAACATGACGGTGGCGGCCAACATCGCATTCCCGCTGGAGATGCGCGGCGTGCCGAAGGCAGAGCGCGACAAGACGGTGCAGAGCGTGTCCACGATGCTGCAGATCGACCACCTGCTGCAGCGCAAGCCGCGGCAGCTGTCGGGCGGGCAGCGCCAGCGCGTCGCGATCGGCCGGGCGCTCGCGCGGCAGCCGCAGCTCTTTCTGTTCGACGAGCCGCTGTCGAACCTCGACGCGAAGCTGCGCGTGGACATGCGCGCCGAGATCAAGCGGCTGCACATGCGCACCGGCGTCACCACCATCTACGTGACGCACGACCAAGTCGAGGCGATGACGCTGGGCACGCGCATCGCGGTGCTCGACGCCGGGCGCATCCAGCAGCTGGCGACGCCGCTCGAGATCTACACGCGGCCGGCGAACCGCTTCGTCGCGACCTTCATCGGCTCGCCGTCGATCAACCTGTTCGACGCGACGCGCGATGCGGCCGGCCTGCTGCGCCTGCCCGACGGCACCGCGATCGGCGAGCTCGCGAACGGACCGGCCGGCAAGGTGGCCGTGGGTGTGCGGCCGGAAGACATGAGCCTGCGCGACGACGGCCAGCTCGCCGGGCGGATCTCGCTGGTGGAACCGACCGGGCCGGAGACCTATGCGCTGGTCGACCTCGGCCACACCGAGGTCACGGTGCGCATGAGCGGCCTGCCGAACGTGCTGCCCGGCGCCGAGGTGCGGGTGCATGTGCCGCCGCAGGCGCTGCATGTGTTCGCGTCCGAGACCGGCGAGCGCCTGAACTGAGGAACTTCTGAAGCAGGAGGACCATGCGATGGAAGCCTGGATGAACGACGTGCCCGCCGCGGTGCGGGATTCGCAGCGGCAACTGCGCCGCGACGTGCGCGACCTGCCCGGCCGCTTTGCGCGGTTGAGCGAGGCACTGGAGGCCGAGGTGGCTGCGATCCGCGCCGAGCAGGCGCAGGGCGGCGCGGTGCCCGAGCTGCACTACCGGGACGTGGCGGCCGGCAAGGTCACTGCAGCGCAGATGGCGCACATCAGGCGGCGCGGCTGCGTCGTGATCCGCCGCGTCTTCGACCCCGACGTCGTCGGCGCGTGGAACGAGGCCATCGGGCGCTACATCGACGCGGTGCAGTACCTGCAGCGCATGCCGCAGAAGGCGGGGCTGGACAAGTACTTCAGCGCGCTCGGCTCCAGCCGACCGCAGATCTACAGCCTGTACTGGTCGCTGCCGCAGATGCAGGCGCGCCAGCATGCCGACATGGCGGCCACGCGCGCCTGGCTGAACCGGCTGTGGACCTTCGAGAAGAACGGCACGCGCCATTTCGACCCCGACCGGCAGTTCAACTACGCCGACCGGATCCGCCGCCGCGAGCCGGGCGACTCGACGCTCGGGCTGTCGCCGCATTCCGACGGCGGCTCGGTCGAGCGCTGGTGCGAGCCGACATTCCGCCACGTCTACCGCGAGGTGTTCGACGGCGACCCGCTGGCCTTCGACCCGTTCGATGCCGAGGGCCGCACCGCGACGCGCGAGATCCCGTCGCCCGCCGTGTGCTCGGCCTTCCGCACCTTCCAGGGCTGGACGGCGCTGACGCGACAGGGCCCGGGCGACGGCACGTTGAAGCTGGTGCCGATCGCGAAGACCACGCCGTGGATGCTGCTGCGCGCCCTGCAGCCCGACGTGCCCGAGGGCGACCTGTGCGGCGCGCAGCCGGGGCGGGCGCTGGGCGCGTCGCCGCAGTGGCATGCGCCGCTGCTGGCGGGGCTGGTGTCGATTCCGCAGGTGGAGCCCGGCGACACCGTGTGGTGGCACTCCGACGTGATCCACGCGGTGGAAGACCAGCATGCGGGCCGCGGCTACAGCAACGTGATCTACATCGGCGCGGCGCCGTGGTGCGGCAAGAATGCCGCCTTCGCGCAGCGGCAGGCTGCGGCCTTCCTGGAAGGCCGCAGCAGCCCGGACTTCGCGCCGGAGGACTACGAGCTCGGCTTCGACGGCCGGGCGCGCGAAGAGAACCTGAGCCCGCTCGGCCGCATGCAGATGGGGCTGAGAGAATGGTCCTGAGCTGACCGATTTTTTCGATGACTTCCATGACAACGACGACGCCGCCCCTGCCCGATTTCCGCCGCCCCGAACCCCTGCTCGCCCACATCCGCCACACGCTCGCGTTCTACGACGGCCGCTGCCGCGACGACAGCGGCGGCTTCTTCCACTTCTACAAGGACGACGGCACGGTCTACGACCGGCGCACGCGCCACCTGGTCAGCAGCACGCGCTTCGTGTTCACGCAGGCGATGGCGTTCCGCCGTTTCGGCGAGCAGCGCTACCAGGACAGCACGCGCCACGCGCTGTGCTTCCTGCAGCAGGCGCACCTGCAGCCGAACGGCGGCTACGCGTGGCAGCTCGACTGGGACGGCACGAAGGCCACCGTGCAGGACAGCACCAACCACTGCTACGGCCTCGCGTTCGTGGTGCTGGCGCATGCGCATGCGCTGATGGCCGGCGTGGAGGAGGCGCGCACCGGGCTCGACGCGAGCTTCGCGCTGATGGAGCAGCGCTTCTGGGAGCCGTCGCGCGGCCTGTATGCCGATGAAGCGGACGCCGCGTGGAAGGTCGGCAGCTACCGCGGCCAGAACGCGAACATGCACAGCTGCGAGGCGATGATCGCCGCGTTCGACGCGACGAAGGACGCGAAGTACCTGCAGCGCGCGCTGACGCTGGCCGAGTCGATCACGCAGCGCCAGGCGGCGCTGGCCGACACGCCCGACGGGCCGCTGGTGTGGGAGCACTACCGCGCCGACTGGTCGGTCGACTGGGACTACAACCGCGACGACAAGACGAACATCTTCCGGCCGTGGGGCTTCCAGACCGGGCACCTGACCGAATGGGCGAAGCTGCTGCTGCAGCTGGAGACCCACCTGCCGGCCGACCAGCGCCCCGCGTGGCTGCTGCCGACCGCGCGCCGCTTCTTCGACACCGCGATGCGCCGCGGCTGGGACGCGGCGCACGGCGGGCTGGTCTACGGCTTCGCGCCGGACGGCAGCGTGTGCGACGGCGACAAGTATTTCTGGGTGCAGGCCGAGAGCCTGGCCGCCGCCGCGCTGCTCGCGCTGCGCACCGGCGACGCCGGCTACTGGGGCTGGTACGACAAGCTGTGGACCTACAGCTGGGCGCACATGATCGACCACGAGCACGGCGCCTGGTACCGCATCCTCACGCCGGACAACCGCAAGATCTCGGACGAGAAGAGCCCGGCCGGGAAGGTGGATTACCACACGATGGGGGCTTGCTATGACGTGCTGAGGGGGATGGGGGCCTGAGGGGCGCGGGACAGTAAGCTCCGTCGCGTGGCCATTCCGAATCACATCACTGTCTTGGGTCAACGCGCAGCGCAGCGTCCCATCTGTTCGACGAAGTCCTCAAGCTCATCGTCATGTCGGTCCGGGATCGAAGCTGTAGCGTGCGGCAAAGCATGTGCGTTGACATGCGAACCGTCAAGGCAACCCGGCGCGCCACAGACATGATGGCCGACCCACCATGGGCTCATAGATTGAGGAGCTGACATGCCTGTGACGAGCAACCCGACAGCAAACTCTGCACAGGGCGGCTGTTGAGGCCGCCTCCTGGCTGCTCAAGCTCGAATCCGAACTTCGTGGCGATCGCGACCTGGTCGCGAAAAGGCTCCAGCGCTGCGCCGACAAGCTGCTCGCTGGTATGCGGGCCATAGACCTCGGCCGTGTCAAAGAAGGTGACGCCCAGTTCATGGGCAAGTCGGAGTGTCTTGATGCCTTGGGCAATGTCCGCTGGGGGGCCGTAGTTGGCACTGATGCTCATGCATCCAGCGCCCAACGCCGAGACCTCAAGTGTTCCGAGTTTGCGTGTGGTCATTTTTCCTCTTCCTTTGCTTTTCAAGCCAGCGGCCCACGAGTGCGACTTTGCCGTCAGTCCTGCGCTGGCAAAGGTGATGCCTGCCAATACATCGCGGCGCTTCATGCCGCAGCCCAGTTCTCGAGCCAGTACGCATACGGCGTGGGCAGCACCCATGAGGACTTGGCCACACCGAGTTGCCGAGCAGCCTGCTGCGGCCAATGCGGGTTGTCCAGCAACCGCCGCGCGAACATCACGAGATCGAGCTGGCCGTCTCGCACGAAGCCGTCGGCCTGCCTGGCATCGGTGATGAGCCAGCTGGTGGCCACCTGCAAGGCTGTTTCGCGGCGGACTCGTTCGGCGACCGGGACCAGCATGTTCGGCGCCCATGGGACCGGGGACATGGTCGAGAAGCCAATGCCCACGTCCACGAGGTCCAGCCCGGCGGCCTTGAGACGCTTCAGTACGTCGATGGATTCAGCGAGGTTCGTGTCGTCATCGCCGTCGAATTCCAGCACCCCCAGCCTGGCCGTGAGCGGAAGCTCTTCCGGCCAGACCTGCCGCACCGCGGCCACCGTTTCGACGAGGAACCTTGCGCGGTTCTCCAGGCTGCCGCCGTAGGCGTCGTCACGTGCGTTGGAGTGCTTCGAAAGAAAGCTCTGCGCCAGGAAGCCGTGCGCAAAGTGCAGTTCCAGCCACTTGAAGCCTGCGTCATGCGCGCGCTTCGCCGCATCGACAAAGTCTTGCTGCACCCGGTGAATGTCCGTCAGCGTCATCGCGCGCGGCACGTGGGGCTGCTCCGCGATCAGTGGCAATGCCGAAGGCGCAATGGGTTCCCAGCGTGCCGGGGCCGTCGAGGCCAGTGGCGCACCGCCTTCCCAGGGTGGCGCGCAGCCCGCCTTGCGCCCTGCATGGGCGAGCTGGATGCCTGGCACCGCAGCCGCCCCCGTGATGGTTCGGGCCACGGCGGCCAGTCCCCGCACGTGCGCATCGCTCCAGAGCCCGAGGTCGCCGGGCGTGATGCGGCCCTCGGGCGACACGGCGGTAGCCTCGACCATCACCAGGCCCGCACCACCGCGCGCCAGACTTGCATAGTGCGGAAGGTGCCAGTCGGTCGCCAGGCCTTCCTTGGCCATGTACTGGCACATCGGCGAAGCTGCGAGGCGGTTGCGAAGAGCGACCCCCTTCAACGTGTAGCTGTCGAACAATCCAGGCATCGAATGCTCCTCGTGATCAGAAGTTGCCGGCGGTGGATTTCGAAAGCTCCTCGAAGGCATGCACTGCCTTCAGTCGGGCTTGCACGGCCGGCGCAATCATCTCGATCGCGTCGCCTCCCGCCACGAACAGGCGTGGCGGTGCCTCCATGCCGGTGAGCTTCACGAGCACTTCGCCGAGCTTGTCGGGGTCCCCCGGCTGCTGGCCATCGTAGGGAGACCACATTTCCTGGGCGCTCACCTCGGTTGCCGCGTAGTCGTCGATTCGATGGCTGGGCCACTTGACGTTGGCAGCCTCCAGCAGGTCCGTGCGGAAGAAGCCCGGCTCGACGACGGTGACCTTGATGCCGAACTTCTCGACCTCGTCGGCGACTGCCAGCGAAAGGCCCTCCACGGCGAACTTGCTTGCGCCATAGGCGCTGCAGTGCTTCATCCCAACGACGCCCGCCACCGAGCTCATGTTGATGATGTGGCCGGAGCGCTGCTGGCGCATGACGGGCAAGGTTGCCCGCATGACGTGGCTCACGCCCCAGAAGTTGGTGGCGAACTGGCGCTCGATCTCTTGTGTCGTCAGCTCTTCGAAGTTGCCGACCAGGCTGTAGCCGGCGTTGTTCAGCACGACGTCGATCCGGCCGAACCTCGTCATCGCCTGCGCGACAGCAGTTGAAGCCTGCGCCTCGTCGGAGACATCCAGTCGAAGAATCTCCAGCTTGTCGGTCGCCACGCCGCGCAGGGCGTTTCTCAGCTTCTCCACGTTCCTGCCGGTGGCGACGACGCGGTCGCCGGCCGCCAGCGCGGCCTTGACGGTTCCGGCGCCGATGCCGCTGCCCGCTCCAGTGATGAACCAGACTTTGCTCATGACGTGCTCCTTGTGATGACTTCGGTGAGAACCTTCCTCACCGGCCGTGCATGAACTTTATGAACAAGGACCCAAAAGAAAAATGGGGTAATGCTGCATGACCTGTGAAGGTAAGCTTCAAGGTATGAAGCTGAATCAACTGGACGGATTGATCGCGTTCTGGAAGGTCGCCGAGCACGGCGGCTTCACTGCGGCAGCAGCGGACTTGGCGGTGTCGCCATCCGCGTTGAGCCAAGCCATCCGGCATCTGGAGACGCGTTTGGGCGTGCGGCTATTGAACCGCACCACGCGGAGCGTCAGCCTGACTGAAGCCGGTCGGGCCTACCTCTCACGCATCGGCCCAGCCCTCGGGCAAGTCGTCGATGCGGGGGACGAACTGAATGTCCTTCAGGGCAAGCCCTCCGGCACATTGCGCTTGAATGCGGCAAGGGTCTCCATTGCGCTGGTCCTGCGCCCGCTGTTGGAGGGTTTTCTTCGAGAGAACCCGCATGTCCAGCTCGAGCTGACCCATGATGAAGGTTTCATCGACATCGTCGAGAAAGGCTACGACGCAGGCATCCGGTTTGGCGAGAGCGTGCATCGCGACATGGTCGCCGTCCCCATCGGTGGACCCATGACAGTCGCGGTGGTGGCCACTCCTGAGTATCTGCGGCGTGTGCCAGCCCCCCGGCATCCAGACGATCTTGTGCGTCACAACTGCATCCGGCTGCGCTTTGCCTCCACAGGCGCCATCTACAAGTGGGAGTTCGACGTAGATGGCCGCCAGGTGGATTACGAGGTCGGCGGCAACCTGATCATCACCGACACGACGTTCAGCCTGGACATCGCGCTCGAAGGCGTCGGATTGGCGTACACCTTCGAACAACTGGCACAGCCCTACCTTCAGGCCAGGCGCTTGAAGCGTGTGCTGACCGAGTTCTCGCCAACGTTCCCTGGCTTTTACTTGTACTACCCCAGCAGGCACGATCAGCCTTCGAAGCTGAAGGCGTTGATCGAGTACGTCGGTCGACATGCGTCTTGAAGGAGACCTTCATACGGTCATAAGCGTTGGTGCCTTTTTCTTCCCGATCGGTGTGCCTACAGTCGCAATCCCAAACGCTGACTCACCAGGCGTCCCTTGCCCATCCACTGTTCGCGGAGAACCCACCGACCATGAGCAAGCTCAACATCAACGGCCGCGATCGCACGGTCGATGCCGACCCGTCCACCCCCATCCTCTGGGTGCTGCGCGACACGCTGGGCATGACAGGCACCAAGTTCGGCTGTGGCGCGGCCCTGTGCGGCGCCTGCACGGTCCATCTCGACGGCCAGGCGATTCGCTCGTGCGTGACGCCGATCTCCGCGGCGGCCGGGCAGAAGATCACCACCATCGAAGCCGTCACCGGTGGCACCGACAAGGTCGGCAAGGCGGTGCACGAAGCCTGGGTCAAGCATGACGTCGCGCAGTGCGGCTACTGCCAGAGCGGCCAGATCATGTCGGCCACTGCGTTCCTGAAGTCCGTCCCGCGCGGCAAGCTGCCAACCGACGCCGAGATCGATTCGGCGATGGCCGGCAACATCTGCCGGTGCGGCACCTACGCCCGCATCCGCGCCGCGGTGGCCGATGCCGCCACAACCCTCGCCTGAGGAACACCATGTCGCGCAACATCGAATACCGGGAACTGCCGCTCGCCTTGCAGCACATGCTGGAGCGGGACCACGCCGGCCAAGCCGCCGCCTTGCCGCGTCGCAGCTTCCTGAAACTGGTCGGCGCAGGAGGGCTCGCGCTCGGTGCCTTTCCTCACCTGGCAACAGCGCAGGCCAATGGCGCAGGCGATTCGGCCGGCGGCCTCAAGCCGACCCAGCAGCCCTCGGCCTTCGTGCAGATCGCTCCCAACGGCGAGGTCACCGTGACGATCAACCGGCTGGAGATGGGTCAGGGTGTGCAGACCGCATTGCCGATGATCCTGGCCGAGGAACTCGATGCGGACTGGAAGCTGGTGCGCAGCCGGCATGGCTCGAGCGACGCCGCCTATGTCGACCCGGCGTTCGGCATGCACCTGACCGGCGGTTCCAACTCGGTCAAGAACAGCTACACGCAGTACCGCGAGCTGGGGGCGCGCGCTCGGGCCATGCTGCTGGCCGCGGCGGCGGCGCGCTGGAACGTGGACGCATCCACGTTGCGCACCCAGGCCGGTACAGTGCTGGGCCCGGGCCGCCGCAAGCTGGGTTACGGCGAGCTGGCCGAAGCCGCGATGGCCTTGCCCGTGCCCGAGAAGGTCACGCTGAAAGATCCAAAGGACTTCCGCATCATCGGGCGGCCCACCGGCCGCCTGGACGCCCGGGCCAAGAGCAGCGGACGGCAGAACTTCGGCATCGACGTTCGCCTGCCCGGGCAGCTGACCGCCGTGGTGGCTCGTCCACCCGTGTTCGGTGCAAAGCTTGCCTCCGTGGACGACGGTGCGGCACGCGCCGTCAAGGGCGTGAAAGCCGTGCTGCGCGTGCCGCTGGACCGTGGGGCCGAAGGCATCGCGGTGATTGCCGACGGCTACTGGCCGGCCAAGCAAGGGCGCGACGCGCTGAAGCTGCAATGGGACACGGCAAAGGTCGAGAAAGTCGACAGCGACAAGCAGCTCGCCCAGTACCGAGAGTTGGCCGGCCGCCCCGGGCCGCGCCATTTCGAATCCGACATGGCGCCACTGGCCAACGCACCACGGAAACTGGAAGCCGAGTTCGTCTTCCCCTACCTGGCCCATGCGGCCATGGAACCGCTCAACTGCACCGTCGCGATCAACGACGGGCGCGCGGAAATCTGGACGGGCTCGCAGTCGCCCGGCATGGACGGCGCCGCGGCCGCGCGCGTGCTGGGCCTCAAGCCCGAGCAGGTGAAGGTGAATGTGCAGATGGGGGGCGGGGGCTTTGGCCGGCGCTTTTCAGCCACCAGCGACTTCGTGGTCGAGGCCTGCGAGATCGCCAAGGCTGCGGCCGCCGCCGGCCTGAAGGTGCCGGTACGAACGCTCTGGAGCCGTGAGGACGACATGAAAGGCGGCTACTACCGCCCGATGCACCTGCACCGCGCGCGCATTGGCTTCGACGACACGGGCAAGGTGCTGGCCTGGGACCACGTGATCGTCGGCCAGTCGATCCTCGCCGGCTCCGTGTTCGAGCAGTTCCAGGTGAAGAATGGCGTCGACGCGTCCGCAGTCGAAGGCATGCGGGAGCCCTACCCGCTGCCGATGCGCCTGACGGTGCACCATCCCAAACTCAACGTGCCTGTGCTGTGGTGGCGCAGCGTGGGTTCCACCCATACCGCGTTCGTGATGGAGACGTTGATCGACGAGATTGCCCGCGCGACGAAGCAGGACCCGGTGGCCTACCGCATGAAGCTCTGGGGCGACAAGCACCCGCGCCACAGCGCCGCGCTACAGCTGGCCGTGGACAAGAGCGGCTATGGCAAGAAGCAGCTCCCCGCCGGCCGCGCCTGGGGCGTGGCGGTGCACGAGTCTTTCTCGACCGTCGTGGCCTACGTGGTCGAGGCTTCGATCAAGGACAACAGTCCCGTGCTGCACCGGGCGACAGCCGGCGTGCACTGCAACCTGGCGGTGAACCCGCGCACCATCGAGGCTCAGGCGCAAGGCTCAGCCGTCATGGGCCTGTCGATGTGCCTGCCCGGCGCGGCGATCACGTTGAAGGACGGCGTGGTGGAGCAGAGCAACTTCGGCGACTTCGTCGTGCCGCGCATCACCGACATGCCGCAGGTCGTCGTGCATGTCGTACCCAGCGCCGATGCGCCCACCGGCATGGGTGAACCCGGCCTGCCGCCGCTCGCACCGGCGTTCGCGAACGCGGTGGCAGCGCTGACCGGTAAACCGTTGCGCGAGATGCCTTTCAAGCTCGCCTGATCAGGGAGAGGGAACCAGAAGACCGCGCCATGACCGTGCGCGCCCTTCCAAACGCGTGCAAGCCTTCGACATCCAGAACGTGGATGCTGCCGTACTGCACTTGCATGAATCCGGCCGCCTGCAGTTCGTGCAGCGCTCGGTTCGCGATCTGGCGCGACAAGCCACACAAGCGTGCGATTTCTTCTTGGGAGATGCGCAAGGCATCCGAGGTGGCCGAGCAGAGCGACGGGTTGAACAGCTCAGCCACGCACACGGCAACCTGGGCAGTGGTGGATTGCATGCGACAACTCTCCACGACAGCGACGAACTGCCCGAGTCGGGCGTTCAACTGGTGCACCAGAAAGTGATTGAACGCCAGGCTGGTTTCAAAAAGCCAGTCGAACGTCTTCATCGGCATCAACGCGATCCAGCTGTCTCGCAGCGTGACCACTTCGTAAGGTCTGAGTTCGTGCTTGAGTATCGCCCCCTCGCCCAGCCACCCGCCGGAGGTCACGCCGATGAAGGTCGTGCTGCGCCCGTCCTCTGAAACGGTCGAGACCTTCACCATTCCATCCAGGACGCCGATCCAATACTGAGCTGGGGCGCCTTCCTGACAGACGACGGAGCCGGCGGCGTATTTCACCAGTTGGGTTTCGCACTCGACTCGCACCAACTGCTCGGCGGTCAGGTGCCTGGCCCACGGGGCTTCCCGCAGGTGATCGCGCATTTCGAGGGAAGGAGCCGACATGGTTTTCGCGAGAACTCAACGGTTGTACCCGTCGACGCTATCCGTACTGCGAGTCTTCGCAATCGGGGCAATCCAGTTCCGCGAGCCGGTCATGGGGGTCTTCCCCTAGCTGGAAAACGCGGGAATGTACATCGACGGACAGTCCATCTGCGGCGCAGATTCCAGAATCGTCCCGTGCCCATCGACAAGGCGGCAATGCACCGCTGAAGACTACGGAGACACATACCATGAGAGTTGGAAATCGCAAGACAAGCCCGGCCCGCCCTGCGGCGCTCGCCGCCATGGCCTCGTGCTCGTTGCTGCTGTCGGCCTGTGGCTCGAACGACGATGACGCGGCACCCGTCGTGGTGACTGCGCAGAAGGCCTGCGATGCCCTGTCGGGCAAGACCATCGCGGGCGCAACCCTCACCGCCGCCGCGGTGGCCGCGAGCGCAGCCGTACCGAGCTACTGCAAGGTCAATGGCACCATCGCTCCGGCCCTGAACTTCGAGATGCGTCTGCCGAACGCCTGGAACGGCAAGCTCTACTACGGCGGCGGCGGTGGCTACAACGGGTCGATCCCCGCGGTATCCGTGCCGGCACTGACTCAGGGTTACGCAACGGTCGCCAGCGACTCCGGCCACCAGGGCAGCGGGCTGTCTGCCGACTTCGCCTTGACCGACACCTTTGCAGCCCAGCTCTTCGGCAGCCTCTCGGTGCCGACGGTGATGTCGACCGCACTCGAGGCGGTGACCGCGGCCTACGGCATGCCGCCCTCCAAGTCATATTTCGAGGGCTGCTCCAACGGCGGGCGGGAAGCGTTGATGAACGTGCAGCGCTATCCGAACTTGTTTGACGGCGTCATCGCGCGGGCACCCGCCTACAACTGGGTGGGATTCATGGGCGCATTCAACCGCACGGCCAAGGCGCTGGCGGCTCCTGGTGGCGCATTCAGCACGGCCAAGACAGCGCTGTTGGCCAAGCACGTGCGCGACACCTGCGATGCGCTGGACGGCATCGTCGATGGTGTCGTCTCGAACCCCGCGGCTTGCACGCCGGCGCTCGTCAATGTGAGCGCATTGCGCTGTGCCGGCGGCGCAGACACCGGTGACACCTGCCTCTCGGATGCGCAGCTGGCGGTGGTCACGTCGTGGACGACCGACGCTGCGTTCACCGGCAGCAATACCTTCCGCAATGCCGGCTGGAACCTGACCGGCAACGAGGACGATCCAGGCGCCTGGGCAGTGTGGGAAACGGGCGGCGGCAATGTCACGGGCGCGCTGCAGTTCCTGTTCCAGGACACCACCGTCAAGAACTATCTCGCGCGCGACCCGGCAGCCAATTCGCTGACCTACGCGCCGTGGGATCAAAATCAGAACGCGCTCTATGCGATGGCGGCGCTCAACGACGCGACGAGCACCGACATTCGCCCGTTCATCAACAGCGGTGGCAAGCTGATCCTGTGGCACGGCGGCAATGATGGGGCGCTCAGCGTGAACTCGACTGCCGAGTACGTCGCCAACATGCGAAACGCCGTCGGCGCGACGAACGCCGACGCGGCCACGCGCTTCTACGTTGCGCCTGGCGTTGACCACTGCGCGGGCGGCCCCGGAGCAGACACGTCGGACCTGCTCACCGCGCTGGACCAATGGATCACGAAGGGCGCGGCGCCGGGCACCTTGACCGCACAGAAGCTCGATGCAGCGGGGGCGGTGTCAAGCACGCTGCCCTTGTGCCAGCACCCGCAGTACCCTCGCTACACCGGCCCGGCCAATGAC